>JAKAGL010000121.1 GCA_021815535.1 bacterium | reverse complement strand
GCCCATTCGTTCGGCAACCCGACCGATCAGCGCCTTGCCCTCGGCATCCGGGGCGGCGTGTTCTTCCAGTGCGGCCCCCAGCGCGTACATCCGGTAAAGGAAGAAGAGCGGCGCCATCAGCCAGAAGCAGGCCAGCAGGGGCGCCGCTTCTTTCCTTTTTGCCGGTTCAAATTGCAGTACGAACACGGTTAACAGCGCCGGAAGCGTTATGGCGGTCTCCTTGGTGAGCAGGCCGGCGGCGAACAGGCCGAGCGCAAGCAGGCTTTTGCCGTTGATGCGGAATCCGGCGGCGAGAGCCAGCATGAACGCGGCATAATAAAAGAAGGTGGCGAGTCCGTCGGAACGGGAGGAGATGTAGGTGACGGTCTCCACGTTCATCGGGTGCACGGCGAACAGCAATCCCCCCGCCAGCGCCCAGCGGCGGTCAACTATCCCTTCGCGGGCCAAAATATTTTCGATCAGCAGAAAGACGATGAATGAGGTTGCGGCGTGAAGAAGGAAATTCACCACGTGGTAGCCGAAGGGGTTAAGCGCCCCGGCGGCGTAGTTCGCGGCGAAGGTGAGGTACAAAAGCGGCCGCCCCGCATAGTCCGAGGTGAAAACGGCCTTCAGGTCGCCCAGGCTGCGGATGCCGAAATTTTCGACCACGGTGTGGTTGTCGTCGAACACGAAAGGGGCGTGGAACGAGTTTGCATAGGCGGCAAGCGCAACTGCGGCGATCATAAAGACGGCGTTGCGGCGGCTGACGGTCATGTGTGGAAAGTATCACGAAAAGACGGATGCTATCCAGAGGCGAAAGCCGCGGCCGTTATTGCGGATTGACCTCCAGGCCGCGGGTCATCGCAAGGCCGGAAACGGTGCGGGGGTTCCGCGGCCCCCCGGGCTGGAAAGGCGTTCTCCAAACCGCACCGGGCCACGAAACCCCGCCGCACCACTCGGCCGGTATTCGGCGGCCGGATGGCGGCTGAATACCGTTCACAATGCCGGTTCTAGAACAGGGGGTGCATTGGCTTATCGAACCAGAACCGTTTTGATTCGATGCCACTGGTGCCGATTATCTTCCATCCGTTGTTTTCCTTCACGAGGACATGTTTCATGTTCACCCAGTGGTCAAGCGCCCGAAGCACCTTGTCGGATTTCGGTTTGGCCATGAGAATGCCGCTGCATGCCACGATCATCACGTTGCTGTTGGCATCCGCGGTGATGAAGCGCAGGTTGTGCGTCATGGAGAAGTCGTCAAATCCCGTAAACAGCGTTTTCCACGCCTGAACGGCATCGGCTTTCGTGTGATTTCCATCCCTGTATTGGTCGGAATAGAGGAAAGCCAGCGCGTCGAGGTCCTTGGTCTTGATCGCATTATCGGCATAGTCGAAGAAATCGACTATCTGTTTCACCACAGCCGGCCCGATCTTCTTGGCGCTGTCGGGATCCACGGTCACGATGAAATCCTTGGGGCGATGGGTGTTTTCCATTTCCGCTTTTTCGGCGGCCCGCGATGTGCCGGGAATGGCCAGCATGAGAATAGCGGCTATGAGCATGACGACCAGCCGGGCGCCGGTCTTGGCGAGCTTCGCCATGTTGGCATCGATAGTAGACATGATATCCTCCAATATAATCAAATGTAGAGGTCGCGCGGAGGTTTCCCGTCTGTTGGCGCCTGATTTCCCTTCGTCTCACCGGCAAAGGCCGGCCAGAGAGGGTCAGGCGCGCTTGCGGATTTGATAAACCTCCTGTGTGGCAATGGATTTCTTCTTTGAGCCGAAATTCATTGCCGTTTCTCGTTTGCCGTTAGGCAGGCAATAACAGCTTTTCCCTGAATGGAAATGCTGATGGATTTTCTCAGGTTTGCCGCCGCCCGTATTCAGCGCGGCAGGCCATCCGGCCAACAGGTGCGAAATGGCATTTTCGCATACAAGCTGAAAGTTCATACAAACCCTCATAAGGGCGTTTCCGGCACGCCCTTTTGCAACACGGTAACCATCACGTTCCAGTCTTCACGAAAAGATAACGGGACCAATTAGGTCTTTATCTACTTTCTAATCTAATCCTTTATCGGGGGTTGTCAAGGGTTATCATGAAAACGCCTAGTCCCGCGGTACACGGCAAACTGTTCCGGATTGTCAGCGGATGGCCGCAAGCATCTTCAGGGAGGGGGCGAAAAAGAACGAGCCGGTTACCGGCTGGCTGAAATCCATCAAATGGTCGTATTGGCCGTCACCGGCGGCGCCGAACATGGATGCCAGCATCGATTCGAATATTCCCAGGCCGCGGGCATAGGCGATAAAAAACAGCCCCGCATCGCCGCGCGCCTGCCCGTACGGCATGCTGTGGCGGACGATCTTCAGTTCGCGGCCGTTTTGTTTGATCTCCACGCGGCTGATATGCGCCGTGGGCGGTTTCACCGTTTCGGAAAGTTCCACGCTCTCTTTCTTCGTGCGGCCGATGCGCATCTCCTGTTCATGCACGGAAAGCTTTTCCCATGCGGCAAGATTGTGGACATACCGTTGGGTCAACACATAGCTTCCCCCCGCAAAGGCCGGGTCTTCGGCGCCGATCAGCGCCGCGGCCCGCCGCTCGGCGGCTCCTTTCGGGTTGGCGGTGCCGTCGATGAACCCCGTCATATCGCGGGAATCCATATACGAAAAACCGTGCACCTCTTCTATCACGGTGACGGCGGGGCCTAAGTGCTTTAGCAACGCGCGGGCCAGTTCAAAGTTGAGGTCGTGCCGGGTGGAGTTGATGTGAAGCAGGATATCGCCGCCGGTGGCTGGCGCGGCGTGCTTGCGGCCGCTTACTTTTTTGAAAGGGCGCAATTCTTTCGGGTGCGTGCCGTTGCCGATGGCGCTCCACATCGCGGCTCCGAACGCCACCACGCAGCTAAGCCCGGCGGCGGCGTCGATGGCGGAAACGGTTTCGGTGATTGCGGAGATGCCCGCGATCTTCCGGGAGATCCCGTTTTTCGATCCGGCGTTCAGCACCAGAAAAAGGCCGGCGCCGCCGTCCTTTTTAAGGATGCCCGGTTGGCAGGCTTCGGGTTGATGGGCCATCTTATTTCTCCCGTTTTGTGGATTTCATGTAACCAGGCCAGACGCTGTTGCCAAACTTAAGGGCATCCGGGCGCCCTGCCGATACTCAAATAACCGGGGGCCGCTTTGCAATCGGGCCCGATTTCATTAGAATACAGTCTTTACTTTACCGAAAGGATAAAAGAATGCCACAATTTCCCCGTCTGATCACCATTGCCCTGCACACCGCGGCGGTCTGCCTGCTGGCGACTGCCTTGTTGCCGCGCGAGGCGTCGGCCCTGGGGCTGGGGGAGATCGTGGTCAAATCATCCTACAACAAGGGGTTCGTGGCCGAAATCCCCGTTTTTCTCGACCAGGGTGAGACCGAGCTGAAAGCCGCGGTGGGTACGCAGGCGGATTACAACATGATCCAGATAGGCCGCCCGGCCTTTATCGACGGGTTGTCGATCACCGTTGAGAACGGCGCATCGGGCAAGGTGGTCGTCGTCCGTTCCAAAGACCCCATTACCCAGCCATCCTTCAATCTGATCGTTCGGGCCACCGCATCAGGCGGCACCGTTTTGGAGAACTATTTTTTGGCGGTCGATTTCCGCAAATCGCTCTCGCTTGATTTGCCGCCGCCTGAAGCGAAGCCTGCGGAGGCGCCCAAGCCGGTGGAAAAACCGGCCCCGGCCGTCATCCCGGCGCCGATCACGCCGGTAATGGCGCCCGCCCCGCCGCCGCCTCCCGCGCCGGTGGTAGAGCAGGCTCCACCCGCTCGGGCCCCGGAACCGGCCCCAGAACCGGCACCCGCTCCGGTTGTGCAGGAAGCCGCGCCAGTCCTTCCGCCGCCTCCCGCGCCGATGGTAGAGCAGGCTCCGGCTGCGCCAACCCCGGAACCAAAGCAAGAGCCTGAGGCGCCGGTAGAAGTAGCCTCCGCCGCGGAGGAGCCAGCCCGGTCCGAGCCGCCTCCGGCAACGGCTGTGGCGGAACCCGCCGCGCCCGGTTTGATAAAGACCAATGACAACCCGGTTAAAAACCGGTTGATGGTAAAGAAGGGGGATTCGCTTTTCGGCATCGCCCGGTCGCTTCACGCCCCTGTGTCCGCTCTTCCCCGGGTGGTGGTGGCGATTTACAAGGAAAACAAGGATGCTTTTATCGATGGCAATATTCACCGGCTTCGCGCCGGCGTCACGCTGAACTACGCCGAAGTCAACAACCGGGCCAGCGGCATTACGGATGAAGAGGCGCGGCAGCTTCTTTCCGACGACTGGAAGGAGTTGCAGAAGACGGAATCCGCCGAGCCGGCAAAAACGCCTTCGGTCGACCTGCCGTTCAATAACGCCCCATCGGAACAGGAACTTGCTGATTTTCTGGAAAAGTGGCGCAGCGACTGGGAGACCAACGCGCCCGGTTTCGCCGATCTCTATGCCGCCAGCTTCAAGGGATTCCGCGGGCATTTGCGGGGCGCGGCCACCAAGGCGGAATGGATCGCTTCCCGGCGCGCGTTCAACGAATCGCATGACAACATGAACGTCGCCATCACCGATATGCATGCCACTCGCGGTTCCGTGTCATTCACCCAAACCTTCACATCGGATCAGTTGGCCTCCACCGGGAACAAAAGCCTGGTGCTGACGCGCGAGAACGGCGAACTTAAAATTGCCGAAGAACGTTTTGCCCTTCACACCGCGGTCGACCGCACCCACAAGTGGACCTTGGTGTTTCCCGCCGTGCAAAGCCGCGAGTTGGGCATTGCCCATATGCAGAAACTCCGGGGGCTGGGCGCCGTTTCGTACGAGGCCAGCGGGGCGCACGACGGCCCCTACATTGTGGCGGTGGGCCGTTTCGCCACCCAGGCGCAGGCCGAGGATTTCCAGACCAAGCTAAATTCGGCGGGTGAAGTGGATGCAAAAGTGGTACTATTCCCGTTCTCCGTAAGGATGAAAATTACGGAGGACCCGGCCGCGGCGGTGGCCGCCATGACGGCGTTGACCGGGCATGGCTACTTCCCCTTCAAGGTGGAAACCGCCACGGCGGAAGGCAAAACGCGCCATATTGTTTGCGTGGGAGCTTTTGCCGGCCGCGACGAGGCGCTGAAAACCGCCGATGCGTTGAAGCTCGAAGGGTTTCAGCCTCAACCGGTCATACCCTAACAACATTGAATTGAATGGAAGGAAAGCGGAAACACGATGGGAGCACAGCATCCTCAGGTCAAGGCATTCAGGGGATTTCGGTACAACACCAAAGTGGCGGGGGATATTGCCGCGCTGCTGGCCCCTCCGTATGACGTTATTTATCCCGACATGCAGGAAGCGTTATACAAAAAGAATCCCCATAATATTGTCCGTCTGATACTGGGCAAAACCTCGCCCGCCGACACGCCAGCCGACAATCGGTACACCCGCTCGGCGGCCGACCTGCAAAAATTCCTCGCCGCCAAGGCGTTGGTCCGCGACGAAAAACCGGCCATTTACGTCTATTCCCAGGTCTATGCGGCGCTGGGCAAAACCTATACCCGAACCGGTTTCATCGCCCGCAAGAAACTGGAAGATTTCGGCGGCAGCGTGAAGCCGCATGAAAACACCTTCGATGCGCCCAAGGCCGACCGGCTGAATCTCACCCGCGCCTGTAAATGCAATTTCAGCCCCATCTTCGGCGTTTACACCGACAAGGAGCGCGCGTCGGACAAGCTGTTGGCTGATATTGTCACGGGCAAGCCGGATGTGGAAGCGGCGACCGATGACGGTATCGTCCACCGCCTCTGGGTGGTGACCGATGCGGCGTGGATCGGGAAGATGTCCGCCGTGATGGAAGACAAAGGGGTCATCATCGCCGACGGCCACCACCGCTACGAAACGGCGCTCAACTACATGAAAGAGCAGGCCGCCGTCGGAAACGCCAGCGACGACGTGAAATACTGCCTGATGTACTTCACCAACACCGAGTCCGAAGGGCTGGTGATACTTCCCACCCACCGCGTCATCAATCAGGCCGCCGGATTCGATCTTGAAACCTTCTTCGCGAAGGCCGCCGCCGAATTTGATATCGAGAAGATCGATTCCGCCGACGGTAAACGGAACGCCGCCATCGAGGAGAAACTCGCGGCGAAAATGCAAGCCTCCAAAAAGCCTGCCTTCGGCGCATATTGCGGCGGCGGACGGTACGCCCTGCTGGTCTACAAGGTGACCGCCTTCAATTCGCCGCTGGAAAAGCTGGATGTTGCGATCCTGCATAACCGCCTGCTCAATCCGCTGGTGGGGGTGAAGCCGCAGACCGATATGGACAACCAGGTGTTTTACAACATCGATATCGCCAAATGCGCCCAACGGGTGGACGATAAGATATCGCTGATCGCCTTCTTCCTGAATCCGACCCCCATCCAGCACATGCGGGACGTTTCGGAAGCCGGGCTGAAGATGCCCCAGAAATCGACCTACTTCTACCCGAAACTGATATCGGGCATGGTCATCAATCCGCTCTACTGAGCGGGACGCCATGAGAATACACAACGCCGCGTTCGTGACGAGCGCGGCGGACGATAAGGGGTGGCCGAACGACATCCACCCCGAGATCGCCTTTGCCGGACGCAGCAATGTGGGCAAATCGTCGCTCATCAACAACCTGCTCAACCGCAAGGGGCTGGTGAAAACCAGCGCCGAGCCGGGCAAAACGCGCCTCCTCAATTTCTTTCTCATCAACGAAAAGTATTTCTTCACCGATCTTCCGGGGTACGGTTTCGCCAAAGGCGACAAGGCCGAGATAGCCCGTTGGAAACCGATGATCGAGAACTACCTCAACGGGCGGGAGGGGCTGAAGGCGCTGGTCCACATCGTAGACATCCGGCGCGAGCCGGACGATCTGGAGGCGGGCATGGCCGCCTTCGCCGCGGCGGCCGGGCTGGAGCATATCCTGGTGGCGAACAAAAGCGACAAGCTATCCAAAACGGCGGCCTTGAAATCGGCCCGCGAGATCGAAAAGGCGCTCGGTAAAAAACCGATTCTCTACTCCGCCCACACCGGCGCGGGGAAAGACGTGTTGTGGAAGGCCATCACCCCTCTGTTGCACGGCGGCGTCTCCCCCCGCACCCGCCCGGACTAAGCCGCGCCCTTTCAGGCCTTTTTACCCTCCAAAAAAATCACCGATCCGTTCAGGTTCGGTTCAGGTTCGCGCGTTACCGTGTAACCATGAAGAAGAAGGAGAACGGAACTATGAATGACAACGTGAAGGTCTGGGACATCTTTGTGCGGTTCTTCCACTGGGCCGTGGCCGCGCTTTTGGCGGTGGCCTAAGATCG
>JAKAGL010000120.1 GCA_021815535.1 bacterium | reverse complement strand
GATCTAACGGTTCCCTTGCCATAGTCGACGCTGTAGGCGCCGATGTGCTGGGTGATGCCGCCGGCTTCGCCGCTGGCGACCTTGGTTTTGCGGATAGCATCCAACAGCGACGTTTTGCCGTGGTCAACGTGCCCCATGATGGTGATCACGGGGGGGCGGATCGGCAAGTGAGACGTATCGGCCGCCACGGTCTTGATCTTATCCAACACCAGGGCTTCATTCACCTTGACGGTGTAGCCCATTTCTTTCGCAAGGTTGACGGCCACTTCCACGCCGAGGGTCTGATTCACCGTAACGGCGGTTCCTTTCATGAAAAGCCGTTTGATGACTTCGGCGACCGGCACATTGAGCCGCTCGGCGAATTCCTTGACGATCATTGCCTCTTCGATGACAACGGATTTGGCGGCTTCCTCGATCTTCTTGCGGTCTTCCTCGGCAACTTGGCGCTCAAGGGCGCGCATTTCATCTTCTTCTTTGCGGCGGCGGCGCTCGTCATCCTTGCGCTTTTTCTCATCGGCCTTGCGGCGCTGTGCCTCTTCGGTGCGGCGGCGATCCTCATCGGCACGGCGGCGGGCGTCCTCGGCCTTTTTCTTTTCTTCGCTCACCCTGCGTACAGCGTCTTCGGCCTTCTTCTTTTCCTCGGCGGCTTTCGCGGCCGCATCGGCTTCTGCCTTTTTGCGTTTTTCCGCCGCTTCCGCGGCCTGTTTTTCGGCATCGGGAACAGCGGCAGCTTTAGGGGCGGCGGCCGGGGATTTTTCCGCGGCCTTTTCCGGCGCTATTTCCGGAGTCTTTCCGGGGGCCTTTTCTTTGGCGGTTCCCCGTTTTTTGGCCAGCTTAACTGTTTTTTCATGTTCCGCCTTGCGCGCGGCGGCCGGCAGATTCCCCACCACTTTTCTTATCTTTTCAGCATTGGTTGGATCAATCGCGGACGAAGCGGTTTTCTTTCCCTCCACGCCCATCTTTGCCAGCGCTTCGATGATATATGCGCTGGTTATGTCCAATTCCGATGCCAGTTCACTTATTCTCATTAAAATCTCCTAATAAGCAGATTAGTATATCACATTTGCGGTATCCCCAACGTCTAGCCAAAACCGATTTTTTCACCTCGAATGATGCCCACATCGGCACATTCCTTATCCACGACGCCAACACACTGCTTCAGATAAGGCTTTTTGGTATTCCCGGCCGTTATTCCGGCATTGCCGTTTCAGGCAACATGGAGGGGGGATGCCGCGGTGAAAAAACTACCGCGTCCGTTTTTGGTGCGCGGCGGCGTCGTTGGCAAGCGTGTTGCACCGCTCGTTCTCGGCGTGGCCGTCATGCCCGCGCACCCACACCCAACGGATGCGGTGCTTCTGGGCCTGCACGTTGAGCGCTTCCCACAGTTCGCGGTTCTTCACCGGCTGTTTGGTAGATGTCTTCCAGCCGTTCCGTATCCACCCCTTCAGCCACTCACTCATTCCTTTTACAAGATATTGTGAATCGGTGGTGACGGTGACATCGCTCGAAGCGGGCAGCGACCTTAGAGCCTCCAGCGCACCGGTAAGTTCCATTTCGTTGTTGGTGGTTGCCGCTTTGCCGCCGGAGAGCTCAGTCTCCTTTCCGCCAATACGGATAATGGATCCCCACCCGCCGGGGCCGGGATTGCCGTGGCAACTGCCATCAGCGAAAATTTCAACGCGCGGACGCGCGCCTTGGTCAACGCCCGGGGCGAAGAAGAGCGTCTCTTGCCGGTGGCTCACCGTCAGAAGTCGAAGTGCGCCTGCAGGGTCATCGTGTTGGCCCCCACCGCTGAGTTCGTGGTGGTATCGCCCGGCGGCCAACCTCTTGCCATCGCCTCATCGTTATAGCGTACATAACCGAGAACCAACGTCGCTTTTTCGCTGAAAGACCAGCCGAAACCAAATGAAAGCGCGCCGTAGGAGCTGTGACTACCCATATAGTCAATGCCGAACCAGAGCTTTTGATTAATCTCGGGCATACGCCGGTCAAAGCCGAGCATCAGGCCGCTGCTGTCGGCATTGCCGGAGGAGTTTTTAAGAAAATATGAATTGCCAAAAAAATAGCCAACGGTGAAGCGTCCGATGAATGATATGGTTTTTGACGCTTCGCCATAAACGATATTGACATCGTTCTTGTATTTTTCTGCGCCAACATCATACGCCCCGATAGCCAGAATTGGCCCCCACTTGCCAAACGCCTCTTCTGTGGTGGCAATCTTGGCATGGGCGGTAAGCGGATAGTCGTATGGCTCGCGGATATCGACGCCCGCTTCAATCTGAAACGTCCCGAAATCGTTCAAGCCAGCAGAGATGCCCAGATCCATCGGGTCCGCATGGGCGCCAATATCCCGTTGCCGGAACATGGTTGTGGTATTTTCAATAGCCATGTGGAACGTTCCGTACGGCTGTACATCAGTGGAAGGAATGCGTATCAGTTTCGATGGCGTTGCTTGAGCCATCCCCGCAGTGAGGAGGATACAGGCAATCAGAATCAGCGGTTTTTTCATGGGCTCCCTCAAAACTTCCCTTGTTAATTATTTGGCGGCGAGGAGTGAAGATAATAACAAGCACGCCCGTGCAATAAATATCCTTTATTTAAAGTTGTTATATTCTATTGTATGCAATATGAAATGTCAAGAATCACAATGAGATTCTCTATTTTAATAGACAAAACAAGAAAATATTAATCTCCCATGCCAACCAGTGACCGGCAAATCACAGGAGGCTCTACTTATTTTCATGTCGTGACGTTCATTAACCCCATCCATAAATTTAAAACGATAAACGAATACTTGGCGCAGGCCTACAGAACATTTCCCATCAAATGATGGGGAATGTTGTGAGGCAATAGCGCTTGGCAGCAGCGATGCAGAAATAATCCGCCCAGCAAAATTGGCTATCTTTTAGGCCCAAAACAGGGTTGCCGCGATTCTCGCTGAAACCGCTAACCCGCTAAAACACCTTGACTTGTGGCTATTTTCAAAATATAAACCTTAGGGTAATGCATGACGAACTGAACTCTTATTGTGGCCACGGCGTCCAGATGGAGGGGAAACTCATATTCAAAGGAGCCCTCCGGTTCGAGGGCCATTTTAAAGGACACATCGAAACCCAAGACACCCTGATTGTCGGCCCCAGCGGAAAGATCGATGCAACGGTGAATGTCGGCTCTCTTTACAATATGGGCGAGATCAATGGCGATGTCCGCGGGGTTACCCGGATATCCATACTTGCCGGCAGCAGACTGACGGGAAACATCGATACCCCGTCGTTCATCTCCGAGGAAGGGGCGCTCTTCCGCGGTCTTTGTACCATGCCCGAATCGCTCCCCGCCGGCTTCTTCTCCCCCAAGGAATCCAAGCTGAAAAGAACGCTTAACAACACATTCCAATCGTTCTGGAACAACACCGGCTTCCAGCAACCGGATTCGATGCCCGGCCATGAAGAGGCGAACGCCCCTGCTGCGTCGGGTTCCGGCATAAAGAAGGTGTTTGTGTGGCTAATGGTTCTGCTCCTGGCGTTATTAATCCCGTCGGGGTGGTTTGTTATCATGGCCAAAGAAAAGATGGGAACCAGCCTGGCCTCCCGCTACATTTATGAGACTTTCGCCGGCAACGACGCTCAAAAGTTGTTGCCGTTGGGAAACGCATATTTCGATGAAGGACACTGGGGACGGGCGGCAGCTGTTTATGAGCGTGTGAGAGAATTGGCCCCGCTGGAGCCCGAAATGGTGAAACGGCTTGCCATGGCACAGGAGAATAACGGGGACAAGGATGATGCCGCTGTAAACTATCTCAGTTATCTGAGCGCACACCCCAAGGATGAACAGATTGTATCCAAGCTGAAAAGCTGGTACACCGCCGCGAAGAAAACTGACAAGCTGATAGAACTCAACTCCATGCTTTTGGATAAACGGCCCGACGCGGCCGAAAGCGCGGCAAAGGAACTCTTCGATCTCTATAACGGCATAGGCAAGACCGAACAGGCGCTTTCCTTGTATCGGGATAAAATCGCCCAGAACCCGCGCAATCTTGACGACCTGATGACCATTGGCCGGTTGCAGAAAAAACTGGGCCGTATCAACGAATCCATTGAAACCTTTATCGAGGCCGTGGGCAAGAGCCCGAACAACAAGGATGCCATTTACGAACTGGCGTATGCATGCCACAAAGCCGGCCTCGAGGATAAAGCGATGGAATATTTCAACCTCTACGCACGGCTTGATCCGCAGAGCGCCGAAGCCACCAACAACATGGGATACGTCAACCTCTCGCAGGGAAAAACCGAAAAAGCGACGGAGATGTTCCAAGCCGCGCTTCAGGCCAGTCCGGACAACATCCGGTCTTTTCTTGGGCTGGCCATCACTTATAGCCGCCGGGGAGACGCGGGGAAGGCCGAAGAATTCTGCAAGAAAATTCTGGATATCGATCCTGACTACGCCCCAGCGATCAACCGTTTGGCGTGGCTCTACGCACAGCAGAAGCGGAAGCTTGACGACGCACAGAAATATTCCATCGCATCCATGCGATACAACGAAAATGTGCCGGATTACATCGACACCCTTTCCGAAATTTACTTTCAGCAGCAGGATTACGAAAAAGCGATCGGGTTGATCGAGAAAGCGATCAAGTTGCGGCCCGCCAATCCGTACTTCCACTCCCAACTTGAAAAATTCAAGGCCGCGCAAAAGCAGTCCGGCGGCGTCAACTGATCCACACGGGAAAAGCACGCATGGGCGCACCGGAAAAAATCAGCGGTATTTATTACGAGCGGAAGATTCTTCAGATGGGAACCGGCGGTACGCATAAAGTGACCACCGACCATCACGACCTTCATTACTTCGCTAGAAATAACGCGAGAGACGAAGTGGATATCTGCTATCTAAAGCCGGACGGTTCCCCCTCGCCCATCGTCGCCGAGTCAATCACCCGGGAAGATTTTGCCGCCCGTTTCAAGGATTGCGCCACCCATGAATGCGATCTGCGAAAGAAATCACCGGAGGAAAAAAAGGCCGCGGCGGTGGATGAAAAAGTGCGGAAGGGGGAAGAGCACCTACAGAAGAAGGAGTACAATTCGGCGACTTTCGAATTCGGCCAAGCGCTCAAGGCAGACGACAAACGCCTGGACGCACACCTGGGAAAGGGGCAGGCCCACCTGGCGCTGGGCGAAGTGGAGAAGGCCAAGGAACATTTCGAGAAGATGGCTTCCACCAACACCCTCTATGACGAAGACAACAAACATACCCTCAATGAACTGGGGATCACCCTGCGCAAAAGCGGTATGTTTGAGGAAGCGATCCGCAACTACCAAACGGCCTCGGCAATTGATCCGGGCGACGAAGCGCTCCATTTCAACATGGGTCGTGCTTATAAGGAGTGGGGGAAGACCGCCGAGGCACGTGAGGCCTTGCAAAAGGCACTGGCGATAAAAACCGATTTTCAGGAAGCGGCGGACCTGCTCAAGTCTCTGAAATAACAGGCGGCATTTCCATCCCGAAACAAAAAAAAGCCATCCCCTTGGGGATGGCCCAATAAGTCCGAAATTAAACTTCCGAATTTACAGCTTAAGAACCTTCCGCAACTTTTCTTCAAGCGTCGCGGCGTTGAACGGCTTCACCACGTAGTCGTTAACCCCAGCCTGTGCGGCGGCGACCACGTTATCCTTCAACGCCTCGGCGGTAACCATGATAACCGGCACACTTTTAAGGGAATCTTCCGCTCGCATGGCCTTGAGAAGCTCAAGACCGGTCATGTTCGGCATATTCCAGTCCAACAAGACCACATCGTATTGGTTGGCCTTCAGTTTCGGTAATGCGGTTGATCCATCATCAGCTTCGTCAACATTTTTAATGCCCAATTGGCCCAGAATGTTTTTTTCGATTTTACGCATAGTGGCGAAGTCGTCGATCACCAATACGCGCATATTCGGATCAAGTTCTGCCATAACGCTCCCTCTTTAGTAAACCAAGCAAACACTGCATTGTGCAGTTACCCTATTTCGAATAACTATACCCGAAAAATCCGGCCAAATCAAAAGAGGTATAAGGGAAGATAATAAAAAAGGCCGGGCTGGATACCCAACCCGGCTTTAGCGGCAAAATCGTGACGAGTGGTCAAGCCTGTGCGGCTTCTTCCTTTTCAGCGCGGCGGGTGCGGCGCTTCGGAGCCGCGGTGACATCGCGATCGACCAATTCTATAATGGCCATTGCCGCGCCGTCACCATTGCGGAATCCCGCTTTGAACACGCGGGTATAGCCGCCCTTGCGTGCCTTGTAGCGCTCCGCAAGGGGCCCGAAAACCTTGCTAACCACATCTTCGCTGCGGACAAAGCCGAGGGCTTTGCGGCGGCATCCGGGCGTGCCATTCTTGCCGAGGGTGATGGTCTTTTCCGCGACGCGGCGCAATTCCTTGGCGCGGTGCAGGGTGGTGGTGATCTTCTCATACTGGAGGAGGGATGTCACCATATTGCGAAACATCGCGACACGCTGCGCGGTGTTCATGTCGAATTTTCTGCCGTCTTTTAAATGCCTCATGGCCGCTCCTTACTGATCTGACTCGATAGCGCGGATTTCATCATCAGACATACCGAGGCTCAAGCCCATTTCGGAGAGAATCTGCTTAATTTCATTAAGCGATTTCCGCCCAAAGTTGCGGGTTTTGAGCATTTCGGAATCCGTCTTTTGGACGAGTTCGCGGATGGTTTTGATGTTTGCCTTTTGCAAGCAGTTGTACGAACGCACGGAAAGCTCCAGCTCCTCGACGCTCCGGTTCAAATTGATGGTCGGCTTCCGGCGCTCGGCTTTCACTTCCTGCTTGGGCAGTTCTTCTTCCTCGCCGGCGGCGATGAAAAGGTTCATGTGATCGCGTTGGATGCGGGCCGCGTTGGAAACGGCGGTTTCGGCATCGATGGTGCCATTGGTCCACACTTCGAGAACCAGTTTGTCAAAATCGGCGCTTCCGCCCACGCGGGTTTTTTCAACGGTAAAATTAACCTTGCGGACTGGTGAGAAATTCGCGTCGATCGGAATCACGGAGATGTCGGCATCATCAACCTTGACGTCTTCAGAGGTGATATACCCGCGGCCGAGCCGGACGAAAAGTTCCGCCTTGAAAACGGCCTTCTTGTCCATCAGCGAGCAGATGTGGGCGCCCGGATTGATGATAATCACGCCGGGAGGGCACTTGATGTCCGCGCCGGTGATTTCCTTTTTGCCGCTTTCGTCGATGGTCAACTTCACCGGTTCATCGTTCGGCACATCGATAATCACCTCTTTAAGGTTGAGAATGATGTCTGAAACATCTTCGTACACGTTCGGCA
>JAKAGL010000119.1 GCA_021815535.1 bacterium | reverse complement strand
ATAATAACGTCCATCTGACGTTCTTCGTTGGTAACACCCTTTTCAACCGGAACATCCCCTTCCGCTTTCACAATGGCAAAGTCAAGGTGCACCTCGTCAATGTCAAAAGGAATATATTGCTCGGCTTCTTCCCGGATCATCTCGATAAGTTCTTCCTCGGACATCAGAGGCACCGAAATTTTTTTGATGATGACCGACTGCCCGGAGATGCCGATAATGGCATTTTTATTTTTGATCTTCTCGGATTTCAGGAGATTGCGCAATGCGTCGGCCAAAGCCTGCGGATTCTCAAGCTCGCCGTCCAACACGGTGTCTTCCGGCAGCTGGATCATGCCGAAATTCACCAATTCGACACCTTTGCGCCCTTTTTTAAGCTGCGCAAGTTTTACATTGTGGGCGCCAATATCAAGCGCCACCAGAGGCAGAGAGGATGAAAAAAACATGGCCGTCCCTTGCTCCTATTTTTTAATTATTCCTCATTATCATTAAACACTTCGGACCGGGACTCAAGCCCCAATCCAAGAGCGATAAGAATTTTACGCTTTGTATCAAGACGACAGATATGGCCTTTCTCGATGCGGTCTATCGTCTGCACCGAAAGGCCAGTTTTACGCGCAAGCTCCGCCTTGCTCATCATCTTATCTTCGCGTATTTTTTTTACCTTGTTGCCTGGGCTAACCACAACACAACTCCTCCCTCGCAAGAAACTCCGAACATCCTCCTCAGGATATCTCCGATATTCCTGCAAATTATAGTAATTAAAACCCTCTTTGTCAACATATCATTTTAATTTCAATTGATTTAATCTAATTTATATTAATTATGTGTTTTTTACTACTTCTTATATTATCATTAAATGACCATAAACTGTTTTGTAAGAATGTGGAAAATTAGCTGCATAATCCTTTTTCTTTATCGTGGCGTGCGCCTCTGGTAGACTCAAACCATCATGAAAGTGGGAATTCTTACCGGCGGAGGTGATTGTCCCGGCCTCAACGCTGTCATCCGTTCAGCGGTGAAAACAGCGCAGGAATGCTACCACTGGGACGTGATCGGATTTCTCAACGGCTACAAAGGGCTGATCGAAAATAAAACGCGGCCACTCACCGGCGACAATGTCGGCGGCCTCCTGCTTCGCGGCGGCACCATTCTGGGCACCTCGAACCGCGACAATCCGTACAAGTACATTGAAATCATCGGCGGCAACAAAGTCACGCACGATGTTTCCGACCGCGTGGTGGAGGCATATAAAAGCAACGGTCTCGACGCGCTGATCATTGTGGGGGGCGACGGCACTCTTTCCACCGCGCTTCAGCTTTACAAGGAAAAAGGGCTCAATATTATCGGTGTGCCGAAAACCATCGACAATGACCTTTCCGCCACAGATTACACTTTCGGGTTCGACACCGCCGTGGGCATCGTGACAGACGCGGTGGACCGCATACAGACCACCGCCGAGTCGCACGACCGCGCCATGGTGGTGGAAGTAATGGGGCGCGACACCGGATGGATCGCCCTCTACAGCGGCCTCGCCAGCGGGGCACACATCATCCTGATCCCCGAAATTCCCTACACCATAGATAAGGTCTGCCAGAAGATATACGAGCGCAAGGGGAAGGGGAGGAATTTTTCCATCATTCTCGTCGCCGAAGGGGCCAAGCCGGTGGGCGGCCACGTCACCATCAAAAGAATGGTGGATGACCCGACCATGGGCGCCCGTTACGGCGGCGTCGCCAATGTGATCGCGGACCAGATAGAAGAAGCCACCCGCATTGAAACCCGCACGGTGACTTTGGGCCATGTGCAGCGCGGCGGCAAACCATCCGCCTTTGACCGGATACTCTGCACCCGCCTTGGCGTGGAAGCGGTGCACATGATCAACCGGAAGGAGTTCGGCATGATGGCCTGCCTCCGCACCCCGGCAATCAAATCGGTGCCGCTGGAAGAAGCCGCAAAGAACCGGAAGGTTTCGCCCAACGACCAGGTCATCATCGCGGCGCGGTCCACGGGGATATCATTCGGCGACTGAGCGATGCAACTGTCTGCACAGCCCGTCCCCCCCGCCATTTCCACCATCCTTGAAGTGATCGAATTCGAAATAGCCGAGAAAGGCCCCGATGGCGCGCCCTTCTCAAACTATTTCTGCATGAACGTCAACAAGGTGCGCGAGGTGATCACCACACCCCCCATCGCGCATTCCTCGCGTGAGCATCCCGCGCTGGAAGGGGTCATCGACCTGCGCGGCGACGTGATACCGGTCATTAACCTCCCGCGCTGGCTGGGAAAATGGGAGCCGGATTACCGCTACGAACGGATCATTGTGACGGAGTTCAACATGCTCCGCGCCGGCTTCATGGTAAGCCGCGTACACCGCATCCACCGCGTTCCGTACAACCAGCTCTCCGCCCCCACCGCGTTCCTGAAGCAGGGAAAACAGTTTGCCATCACCGGCCTTTACCGCAATGAGGGCCGCATCGTGATGATGCTCGATCTGGAGAAACTGCTGGCCGACATCGACCCTGATACGGTGAACGACGGCGGCGCCATCGAACCGGCTCCCGTGCCGGGCCGCACCGTGATGGTGGTGGACGACAGCGGCCTGACACGCGGGATCATGGAATCGGCGTTCAAGGAATCCGGCTACGAGGTGTTGACCGCCAACAGCGGCGTAGACGCCATACGCGATCTGGAAGAATTGCAGCGGCAGGCGGCCTCAAGGAACCGGCCGCTCAGCGATTTTGTGAATGCCATCACCGTCGATGTTGAAATGCCGATGATGGACGGCATACACCTTGCCCGGATACTGAAAGCGGACGGGCGGTTTGCCGGGCTCAAGATAATCGCCTACTCCAGCATGGCCTCGCCGGAGCGGGTGGCGCAATGGAAGTCTCTCGGCATTGACGAGTCGGTGGGCAAACCGAAGATATCGGAACTGGTCCACAAAGTGAACTCGCTCTCCTCACTCTGACCCCTTCCCCGCCCCCTTTTTCGCTGGAATTTTTCCCTCAATTTCTTCAAATTCCCCAGCCGCTTCAAAACATCCATCAGTATGGCCCCATATCCTCCAAGCGCGCCACGCGCTCCATTTCCGCCAATTCCCCCGCCCCTTGGGGTATAATTCCGCAAGCAATCGGGGAATCGTTGGATCGGGGGGAGGCGCAAAGCTTTTAGAACGACTTCTTCAATATCTTCGGCCTCTCCCGCCGCCGCGTCGCCAGCTTTGAAGCGCCGGTAAAAAAGGCCGAGGGCAAGGATGGCTACATAGACCTTCTTTGGAAAGGCGTATTGCTGGTAGAGCATAAATCAAAAGGCAAAGACCTCGATAAAGCGTTTACGCAGGCAAAGGATTATTTCCCCGGCCTGCCGGAGCGCGACTTGCCCCGCTATGTCCTTGTTTCCGATTTTTCCCGCTGCCGCCTTTACGACTTTGATGGAGGCAAAACCCACACCTTTTCCCTGAAAGAGCTTTACAAAAATATCCGCCTGTTCGGGTTCATCGCGGGCTATCAAACCCGCTCTTTCGGCGTAGAAGACCCGGTAAACATCAAAGCGGCCGAAGAGCTGGGCAAGCTCCATGACCTTTTGGAACAATCGCTCTACAAAGGGCATGAAGTAATGGCGACAAGAGTGTCGCCCCTACCAAATAATTTGTCGCCATTCCCCGGTAGGGGCGGCACTCCTGCCGCCCAAACAATCGGCCCGATGGGCCGAAATCTCTTGGCGCTTGCGCCAACGTACACATTGAAATGTGTACCTACCAAAAGCCGATGAGGGCGACAAGAGTGTCGCCCCTACCAAAAAAGAAACCGGCTCAGCCGACTTCGGGGGTAAAGCCGCGGCGCATGCTGTTCTCGGCGACGCTGCGCGGATGGCAGAAATTCAGCAGATAGCCGGGGCCGCCCGCCTTGGTGCCGCCGCCGCTCATGCCGAATCCCCCAAACGGCTGCCGCCCCACCATCGCGCCGGTTATCGCGCGGTTGATGTACAGATTTCCCACGCGGAACGTCCGCTTCGCCAGCAAGATATTACGCGGATTGCGCGAGTAAACGCCCCCCGTAAGCGCGTGCGCGGTAGACATGGCAATGGCAAGGGCGGACTCGAAATCGTCCGCCCGTGCAACGGCCACAACCGGGCCAAACAGTTCGTTCCGCATCAACGGGTGCCGGATGTCATCCACCGCAAATACGGCGGGCGGAATGAAATAACCATCTTTAGGAAAAACGTTCCCTTCGCCGCGATACACCGCCGACGCCCCCGCGCCGGGATTTTCAATCACCGCCTTCAATCGGCGGTACGCCGCCTCATCTATCACCGGGCCAAGCCTGCATTCGGGCCGGTGGGCGGGGGCCATGATGACGCCGCGGCACGCATCGGCAAAGCGGCGCAGGAATTCGCGGTAAGCCCTTTCCCCCACCGCCACCACGCGGGAACAGGCCGAGCACTTTTGCCCCGCATAGCCGAACGCGCTTTTCATGACGCCGCCGACCGCCTCGTCCATATCGGCGTCGTCATCCACCACCACCGCGTTCTTTCCCCCCATCTCGCATACCACACGTTTCAACTGAGGCTGGCCCGCAACGGTGCGCCCCGCTTTTTCCACTATCGCCAGCCCCACCTCGCTGCTGCCAGTGAACGCTATCTGCGCCACCAATGGATGGAGCACCAGCGCATCCCCCACCGTTTCCCCCGCGCCGGGGATGAACTGCGCAACCTGCGGGGGCACACCCGCCGCCAGCAGGCACTGGAAAAACCGATAGGCCGACGCACACGACTTTGAGGACGGTTTCAAAATGACGCTGTTACCAGCGGCCAGCGCGGCCGTCGTCATGCCGCACAGAATGGCGATGGGAAAATTCCACGGGCTGATGACAAGCGTCGGCCCGCGCCCCTCATACGTCAGCAGATTCTCTTCGCCAGGGATTGTTCCCATGCGCCGAGGCGAAAGTTCCAATAGCGCCTGCCGCGCATAGTAGCGGCAAAAATCCACCGCTTCGCCAATGTCGGCATCGGCCTCGCGCCACGGCTTTGCCACTTCGTACGCCTCCAGCGCGGCCAATTCAACCCGCCGCTCTTCCAGCGCGTCGGCGATTTTTTCGATAACCGCCACCCGTTTCTCCACATCCCGCCCGCGCCATTCCAAAAAGCCCTGCATGGCGGCCTGCACCGCGTCTTCCGCATCGGCCTTCGTTGGCACCGCGACCGAGCTTACCCGCAATCCGGTTTCGCCCGGCGAGTGGCGGTGCATCACTTCGCCCCCCTGCCGTTCTTTTCCCTGCACCACCACCGGCACGTTTATAGGCAGATTTTGGCGGCAACGCTCCATAGCTTCCGCAAATTCACGGCGCACCGCCGCATCGGTGAAATCGGCCGGTGGGGAATTTTCAAACGGGGACGTGACATCACCTTTTATCATCAGCGGATGAGACGGCTGTCCGGCGCCAAATTCCGGCGCGGCCATAAGATCGCCAACATCCACCGCATCGTGATAGGTGAGCCGGATGAAGCTGTTGTTGGAGGTGTTCTCCAAAAGCCGCCGCACGAGATAGCCGATGCCGGGGAGCAGTTCGCCGATGGGGGCGTAAAGCCGCACCCGGTATCCCATCCCGCGCACGGCATCCCGCTCCGGCTCTGCCATGCCGTGAAGCATCTGCACCTCCAGCGCGTCCGCCGGAATGCCGCGCGCCTTTGCCGCGGCGATGGCATGCAACAGCGAACGCCGGTTGTGGCTGCCAAATGCGGGGTGCAGGTGGGCGATGTTATCCAGCAGTGTCCGGCTGAGCTGTTCGTAATTGGCGTCGGTATCCTGCTTGGCGGTAAAAACGGGAGATGGCAGGCCGCGCTGCCTTGCCACCGTGGTTTCATAATCCCAATACGCCCCTTTGACGAGGCGTACCGTGAATGGCGTGCCGCGCGTTTTCGCCAGCGTCAGGAGGCGTTCCACATCGTGCGCGGCGCTACGCAGGTACGCCTGCACCACAATGCCGATATGCGGATGGCCTTTCAGTTCGGGGGACAAGGCGATCTCCTCGAAGAGGCCATAGGTGATCCCGTGAAAATCCCACTGTTCGAGATCGAAATTCACAAAAACGTTTTTTTCCTTCGCCAACAGCAAAAGCGGCAGAACCGTTTTTTTCAGCCGCGCTATCCCCCCCGCCGGGTCGGCGGCGTCCAGGTTCGGGTCCATCGCCGAGATTTTCAGCGAGACGTTCGCCAACGGTATCGGGCCGTGGTGGTTGAACGCCAGGATGCGCGGCGGTTTTACGTCCCCCATCGCGCCGGCAAAACCGGTGATCAACGCCTCATACGCGGCGCGGTATTTTTCGGCCTCCGCGAGACTCAAGGTAGATTCACCCAGGATGTCGGCGGTGAACACAAAACCGTTTTGAACCTCTTTTTTAAAGGCCCGGACGGCTTCTTGGGCCGTGCCGGCGATGATGAACCGGTGGGCGAGCTGCTCTACCCCTTTCCTGATGGAGGCGGCGGCGGACGCGGCGAAAAGGCCCGATGCGGCGGCCTTCACCGCAAGATCGGCGACGCCGGGAATATCATGATGTCCGCCGATCAGGTATTCGCGCACATGGTCCGACACCTGCTCCGCCGTTTCCAGCGCGGGGAGCACATCGACGAAGCGGTAGAGGTCGGCCTTGAAAAGCGGATCGGCCATCGCGAAATCAAGCAGGCGGCCGAACCAGAAGGACGGATCGAAAATGCCGGGCCGCGCATCGCTGGCCCTCGCGCTGAACTGGCGGGCCAATTTCTGAATCTCGGCTTCAACGGCGTCGATGTTCATCGGCTACAGTGTACCGTAACCGGCGGGCGTAATAAATGCAGACGCAATTTGGGTAGTGGGTCATTGATGACTGCCTGAACAATGTTCTATTCGGTAAAATTACATTTGGTGGCACGGGACATTACTTATGCGGGCATCATTAACAAATACGGCCCTGTTTCGCCGCTTCCATATTAGACTTATGTATCCCGTTAAAAAAAAGGATGCAGACATGGCCATCAAGGCAACGATACTCAGGGTAACGCTTCAGGTTTCGGATATGGACCGGGCCTATTACGACAGCCACGCGCTGACCATCGCCCAGCACTCGTCCGAAACGGACGAGCGGACGATGGTGCGTCTGCTGGCCTTTGCGCTGAATGCATCGGAAGGATTGAAGTTCACCGAAGGGGTGTCCGCCGAGGAAGATGAGCCGGACATCTGGCAGAAGAACCTGACGGGCGATATCGAGGTATGGATCGATGTCGGCCTCCCGGACGAGAAGAGGATCAGAAAGGCGTGCAACCGCGCGAAGCAGGTTTTTGTTTACGCCTACGGGGGGCGGACGGTGGAGCCAT
>JAKAGL010000118.1 GCA_021815535.1 bacterium | reverse complement strand
AATAGGCTTGCCAGACACGTAGCGTCTCGGCAATCAGATCGGCGGTTATCCAAGCAGGTAAACCGACGGGCACAGCCCGCGCGGTGGCGGCATCAGGATCAACCCGCCGGTCAACCGGTGCGTTGAGCACCCTGTCTTTGGAGAATCCATTTATGCGTTGCATGACCATCCCACCGCCAGTCGGCGCAAACATCCGTCTATTGCTCCGCGTGAAGTCAACCCGCAGGCCCACGCGAATAAGGTGGCCGCCGGAAAACATACAAGTCCAGTCGGACCACCCTAACATCATACGAACACAGTATGGCACTGTCATTATCAAAGTCAATGTCATTATTAAATACAATTAGCGTTGCGCTGCTATGCAGCCTGATGCGCAACTTGCCGAGGGGTGGAGAGCTATGTAAACTTTGTCTCTTATGACCAAGCGAAACAAACCAGTAAAGGCCGCCAGGAACGTCGGCAAGCCCTTGACCGTCCAGAGAACGTACCGGTTCAATACCGAACTCTTTGAATCCTTTGAGGAAGATTGTGCCCGGCACTTGGCCAATCCCAAGCTGGTACTGGAGGCGCTGATTCTCTATTGGCTGGAAGGCGACGCCAAGACCCGCAGCGCCATCGCCATGCGGCACCGCCAACGGTTTGGATTGTCATCCCAGGACGAGTGATTCGCCCCTCGGCATCGGCTCCTATCATTACCAAGACGCCACGCCGCGGCGACGTTCCAACCGGCGGCATCAATCGTGTCATTACCGTGCTTTGCCCTCGGCTTGCGCCGGGCAACCGTCGCGCCCTCGCTATGTTCCACTTCGCTCCGTCACGTCGGATTGCTCCGGCTCCAACCGGTGCCAAGCACTGGCCGAAACACACTCCAGACCGCCCGCCTTGGCTTCCCGCCCCCTGACGTGGAAGGCCAAGGTGGGCTATGTTGTTGGCACAACCGGATCGACGAGGGGGATGGTTTTGGCTCGCTCCATGGCACCGACAAGGTGGCGTTCCGCACCGTTGCGCGCCGTCCCGTGTTGGCAGATGGCCACGCCACCAAGAAGAATACTTGCGCTTTCCCGCGCAGGCTTTTCGCGTTGCTTGTATCGCGGTTCAACGGCTCCCGGCGATGCCGACTGGCCGCGGCAACAGGCTGTCAAGCAGGCCCTATTTTTTCCCGGATCAGGCCGTCTGAACAACCGCCAAGGTTCCCCGAAAACGCGCCCACAGTGCGCTCCGCGAAACCCCAATAGCCTTCCTCGCCCGGTTCCCCAAGCCGTCATTTTTCATGTTGAGCCGGACCAAATAACAGCGCATTGCCAAGCCAACCGACGCCGCCGTTACGCCCACCTCCGGACGGTAACTCTACTCGTGCGCAGCCCGGCCAACGGCTTGCGCCGAAGGTTCACCGCACTGCCAATGCGCTCTATTTTCGCGCCGTATCGGTGCGCGCTGAACGTCTGCCAAAATGACAAATGACCGTCCGAAGGGCGCATCCCGCGCAGCGCAGATTCCCCCTCCCGGCAACATTTGAAAGCTCGGCCCTGCAAGGTTTACACCCTGGCCGGAGGTGCCCATCAACTCCCAATTCCCCCTGCACCGCATGCCATAGCCGCCGCAGCATTTCGCACCGAGTGCCCCGCTTGCCCGCTCTTGCCCAGTTGATTGGCAACGTCTCAAAACCATCCCAAAGCGTTGATTTCAGCGATTGGAAAGTGGAAGGCAGGATAAAGGAGTTGGAACCCGGATTTTTGTATCTGCTTATTTTACCAGCACTTACAGGGAACCCAGTGTGTTTTTGTGGGTTCTTCCAGGTTCCATTTGGTTGCTATTGGCTGCCGGAAGCGTAACGCGGCGTATTACAGCGTACTGGCGTGATCATGAACGCGTTAAATTATATCCACCGCAGTTTTGCGGGCGAACCACGGGCCAAGTTGGCGATAGGCGCTTTTGCGTCCGGCGGCGCTGCTCATATCCGGCATTGACTGGATTAATCCAATGTTCGTCATCCTTGCGGCACTACCTCGTAAGGCCGATCGCCGTGCAAGCCTACCGTGGCTCACGGTCTTATCCAGAAGGTTCCCTGACCGCCATCTGTTTTCTTTCTTGACCGGATAGATAGTAGCGCGTTATCGTTGCCTCGTCGCCCCGATGTTGGTGACGCGCCCCAAGACTGCGGCAGCTCATTCGTAGCCGCTGGGCGGGGCGCGACAGATCATATTTTCTCGACGGAGCGCGCGTGGAACAGTTCACGGAATTCCTCAGCTACGCATTGGCGTCCATGGGCTTGGTGATTCTGGTCGTTTGGCCGGAAGACGGGCCGGGTGCGTTCGTGCGGGACAAGCTGCTCAGAAAACTGCTCCCCAGACCCGCGCACGGCGTATTGGATTGTTACATCTGTTTTGGTTTCTGGACGGGACTGCTTTTATCGGTTCCCTGGTGGTTCATGTACCGTCAGGACTGGATTTGGTTTGGCTGCCTGATGATCCCGGCGGTGTTCTGGCTGGTCATGGGGAAGTGGAAATAGCTGTTCGTAGTGGTTGCCTGAACCGGTGTGGGCGTGCGTACACATTCTTGACCGGATGGAACCATCTGGCACCGGAGGTGTCACGGAAGGTGGTCGGCGGCCAGTGCATGGTTTGTATCGCGCCTGGTATAACGGCGGGCCTAAATCCCAGGTGGTTGGCCAATGTGCCAGCGCGAAATTCACACCAGGCGTTTGGCATTCGTCTAGCTTGGGCAACGCGGTTCAGTGCCGCATGCGACCAGAATATTCCCGCCAGTGGGCGAAGTCCCATTCCGAAGTTCAAAAGCCCGTCATGCGTATCCCCGTGCCACCGGGCCGCCCACCAATCCGGCTCCGTTTTTAGATCGACAATATCGGCGGCTGCGACGTCAGAGTTCCAGACATCACGGTAGAAGTTTTGGGCGGTACAGTTGGGCAGGATATCGTACTCAAAGAAGATATAACGTCGGGCACTGGGGCGCTTGGGGCTGAGGAACCAGCGGTAGTATATTTTGTCACACTCCGAATAAGGGTCGACGATGGGCCAGCCGTAGTCGCTGTCTAGGCGTGCCACATCCACGGTTCCGGGGATAGCTGAGTGGTTCATCTGGTAAGCAATCGGAATCACCAGGTCGCGCGGGTGCAGTCGGATTAGCCGTTGGAAATGATCTTGCGCCGCCATATTCAACGGCCCGTAATGAAGGAACAGGATGGCCAGCTCGTCCATGCAGTTTTACCCCTGATCGGCTTTACTTCCGGATGGTATAACCATTTGCCCGTCCGCGTCGCCGATACTAAGGACGCCGCTGAGGCGCCGCCCCTGCAACGCGTGTTGGTCGAGCGGTGCCCGCGCTTTGTTTGGCTCTTGGCTGGCCGAAATGGTCGACGCCACCCAGCTCCGCCCTTGCTCGGTATGATGGCGAATATTCCTCTCTTGGGCCCAAGGGCCGTCGGTTCGGCGGGCACGTCACAGTTTAGCCCCGGATTGCGTTTCACAAAAGATATTTTCCCAGAAAAACTCGAACAGAAATCCGATGTGCAGATTGTCAAACCGCCGCCCGGCCAGCTGAACCTCTACCAATTGGGATAGGTCGTAGAGTTCCTGGTAGTAGCTTTTGGGCTGGCGGTGGATCAGGCGGCGGGAAACCGCGAATTGCGCCCCCCATGTGAAGCGGTAGTTGCTGATATCCGGATTGCGGCCCAAACGGCGCAGAAACTCAGCCTTAACCGAGCCGTCCACCGTCTGATCCGGCCACCCCCAATTCACAACCTGCTCCATGGTTTGGTGGTAATTGAAATCCGTCGTAAAATCCTCCTCTACGGCGGCGTACCGGCAAATGGGCAGCGGGCGGTGGAAAAACGGATCCCCCTGCACAAAGAACGTCTTTTCGGCCAGAGAATCGTAGCGATGCATAATGTGGTAAAGGTAGGTGCCGTATTCGCGCCCGATGTTGGGAAGGGAGATAAATCGGCGGTCGCCGGGGTCTTTACAATAAATCGTTGCATTATCCGGAAAGCAATCCGCCCACGCCACATCTTCCTTGTATTTGGCGATGGCGATCTCGAACTTGGACCGGTCCATCGGCACGGGCGGCTGCGGTTGCAGGCTCACGCGGCCGGGCCCCGCCCCGGAATCCTCGGACGCATTGCACCGCCGCCGCAACATTCCGGGCCGCCAGCGCTGATTCGGCAACGCTTGGAAATTTCCGGTGGTCATTTGCCCGGCAGACCAGTTCCAGACGGTTCCCCCGCAGAGCACCGCGTCGGGAAAGTTCGGGAGTCGGCTCCAACGTCGCACCCGTAGAGTGTGCAGGTCGGTATAAATGCCGCCGTTGGGGTGGAACACGACATTGCGCGCCAACTCCCGGCCCACCGGGCTTACAAGGCGGTAATTACGCGGCGCCCAGGGATCACTACCATCCGCTGGCTTCGGCAACTCAACGTGTGTAACAGCTTGGGACATGGCAGAATCTCCTTTTTCAACGTTCATCCCGGCACGGTTGCAACCACCGACTTGCGCGGCTTGCGCCGGGCCTAGTTCCGCCTCGCCGATCATGTAACTTCTTCGCCTTGCCGAGCGATGGTGCGCCATTGCGGTGCGTTCGCGTTCCGTCATGGCAAGAGCCGATCCGATCACTTGATGCATATCATAGTATCGGTAGTCCCCCAGCCTGCCTCCAAAGAGGACATTGGCTGGTGCCATACGGCGGTATTCCGCCAGGATCACCTCGTTGGCGGAACTGTTGATCGGATAATATGGTTCGGACGTGGCGCTCCACGGCACGGGAAATTCGCGTGTGATGATAGTGTGAGGCCGCCCTCGGCTTGCTTGGGGCATGAAGTGCTTAAACTCGGCCACGCGGGTAAAGGGCACATCAGCATCGCAATGGTTGACGATCGCACCGCCCTGAAAATCCTCAATGGGAAGGTCCTGTGTCTCAAATCGCAGCGTGCGCCAGTCCAGTTCTCCCCGGCTGCATCCAAAGAACCGATCGATCATGCCGGTGTACACAATTTTCGTCGCCAGGCGTTCCAATGCGGTGCGGTCCGCAAAAAAATCCGTGTCAAGGCGAACCTCGACGCCGGCGAGCAACTTCTCAAAGATGGCTGTATAGCCGCCGGTAGGGATTCCCTGGTAATTGTCGTCAAAATAATCATCGTTGAAATTAAGCCGGATCGGCAGGCGCTTGAGTATGGAAGCGGGCAACTCACGCGGGTGCTTCCCCCACTGTTTTTGGGTATAGCCGCGGAAAAACAACTCATAAATATCGCGTCCCACCTGGGAAAGGGCCCACTCTTCGAGGTTGGCGGGATTGGCAATGGGTTCACGCATAGAATCCAGCTTCGCCCGCGCCTGTTCCGGAGTGGTGACTCCCCACACCTGATGCAGCGTGGTGAGGTTAACAGGCAAGGAATAGAGCCGTCCCCGGCAGCACGCCTTGACCTTATGCCGATAGGGATGGAATTGGGCAAATTGGCCGACGTAATCCCATATCCGCCGGCTGTTGGTGTGAAAAATGTGCGGGCCGTAGCGGTGTACATCAATGCCGCCTACACTCTGGGTAAAGCAGTTGCCCGCGATGTGGTTGCGTTTATCTATGACCAGGCAACGGAAGCCGGCGTCGGTCATCTCACGGGCAAAGACCGCACCGAACAAGCCCGCGCCAACGATCAGGTAGTCAAATCTCGGCATGATTTTCTTCCCGCTTAAAATATTTCTTCTCGTCCGCTTGACTGAACCGGACGGATGAATTATAAGCACCGCTACGGTATATTAACAAGCGGAAGCTACCATGTTCGTAAATATATCAGCTAATCCACTTTATCGCACAACCGCAACGGCGGCGCTCCTGCGGCATGGGGGCAAAGCGCCGGGGGAAAATTCGAGCCCAAGCGACAAGCATATCCGCATCCCGCCAGCGGTAGCGCGGTCGGGGGAAGCTGGTTTTGTCTCTCCGCCGTCCGAGCGTCAGGCGCTAATGCGCCAGCGGGAGGCGGCGGCACGCGTTGGCCTTTCGGTTCGCAGAGGTTGTTGTGCGGGGCGGCGTTTGCGGGGCTAACTCCTGCAAAATCAATGGCGGCGTGGCATGGAAATCGACGGGAGGGGAGAATTCGGATCATGGGGGGGGCGAACTGGAAGGCCGGCGAGGCGTAGGGCGGACGCATTTCGGCGGGGCGTTTTAAGAATTGGAGAAAACGACTTATGAGTTACCAGCCAAACAATCCATACAATCCAACGAACCCTTGCCCCACGTGCCCTTGTCCGTTACCGCTCGGCGGTGCGGGTGGCGGTGGCGGTGGCGGGGGTGGCGGTGGTGGTGGCGGCGGTGGTGGAGGAGGAGGAGGTGGTGGTGGCGGCGGTGGCGGCGGTGGCGGTGGAGGAGGTGGCGGCGGCGGCAACGGAACCGGCCCGGCGATCGGTGCCGGCGGCGCACCGGTGGCCATTCGCGGTACCGGCGGCACGACTACGGGACACCCGACGCCCTTGGGAATTGGGCATGGTGGCACTGTCGGAGATCACGGCGGTGGCCATGGCGTCCGATCGTTGCCGCCAACACCGGTTGGCGGGCACCGGCTGGGCCGACCCCTTGGCATCGGTTCCGGAATTAATCCCGGCGGTCCCATGCAGCATTCCCACGGAGGTACGGGCGGTTCAGGGGGCGGTTCGGGAATTATGCCGCAGCCAGTTCCGGCGCAGCGCGGTGGCGGCTCCGGCGGGACTGGCACCCAACCGGTTGTCGGCGTCACGGCGAGGCCGCTTGGCACCGGTGCCAGCAGACCCATCCCAACGCTGGCGGCCGGAATGCCGGGCGTTTCGCTGGGCAACGGCCAACTCACCTTCACGATTGATCTCATGTCGCTTGCCGCGTTGGGCCAGGGCGCATGGTCGCTGGATTTGAATTACCTTTCCGGAGCCGGATTGGATTCATTGCTGGGAATTGGATTCAACTTCACCCAAGGTTCGGTGCTCAGCACCGTCCCCGGCGGCGTGCAGATCGTCAGCGGCGCCAACTCATTGTAAAGCTTTACAGCCTTGGTCAGTGGCCAATACTCGTCATCGATCAATAACACCTCGTCCACGCTTGTCCGCCACAGCATCGGATTGGTTACTGAAACGTTTACGCTTACCAGCGGTGACGGTACCGTGGCCACTTATTCCGGAATAAATTCGCTGGTCGCCGTGCCGGGCAGGCTGCTCGCTTCCGCCGACCGTTACGGCAACACCCAGAGCTTTACTTGGGCGACGGCTGGCGGCGTCGCGCAGCTCACGAGCGTGACGGACAGCTATGGCCGCACGGTCAGATACAGCTATTACGGTTCGGAATACCGGTACAAGCTTCAGCAGGCCACGGACTACCTTGGACGGCAGGCTAATTTTC
>JAKAGL010000117.1 GCA_021815535.1 bacterium | reverse complement strand
ATCTGAGGTTCTTTTTCTCCGGTATCGAGCGGTCCGAGCAGACCACCCGCACACGGCCCGGCGGGCCGGGGCTGAAGGTGAGCGTATCGGCCAGCTCCAGCATCTGGAAGAGGGTAGCCAGCGTGTGGTATCCGTCCTTGCGGACGCCGGTGATCTTCAGGATGAGGTTTATCTTGGCGGGGCTCGCCACGGAAAATTTTTTAAACATCGCCGCGGTCCGCGGGTTTCTTTTCCTCCAGCCGGTTCTTCAACAACCCCACCTCCTGCACCAGCGTCTGCACCAGTTCCGAAAGGCGCGTGATGGCGACGCTCATGCCCAGCAACAGCGCCAGCAGGAGGAAGATGAAGAACACGATGATGGCGTTCGAGGTGAGGGTGAATCCGAGCATGTGGGCGAGTTCATCCAGCCAGCCGGAAAAAAGCGCGGCGGCCAGCGACGCGAAGCCGGTAAAGAACCAGGTAAGCGCGTAGCTTTCCTTCAGCCGCCTGCGCCGCACCAGCTCGAAAATAACGCCGATGAAACCCAGCGACACGAGGATCGAGATAATCCGCAGTTCAGCGCTCATGCTATTTCCTCAACCGTTGCACAAAGAGGCCGATGGATACTTTTACCACATAATAAACCCCGGCAAACAGCCCGATGCTCGATACTCCCCCCTGCCGTTCGCGCATGACCACCGGCACTTCCGCGATGCGGCAGCCGTGGCGCGCCAGCAGCACCAGCGCCTCCGGTTCGGGGTAGTCGAAGGGATAGTCGGCGGCGAATATATCCATCGTTTTCCGGTCGGCCGCGCGGAAGCCGGAGGTCACATCCCGCACCCGCTGGCCCGTGAGCAGCGCAATGAGGTGCGAAAAATAGCGGATCGCCTGCCGCCGCACGAAAAGCGATTTGAACCCTTTGCCGTCCGCATCGATGAAACGGGAGCCGACGGCAAGGTTGTTCCCGCGCGCCAGCCCCGCCAGCAGTTGCGGTATCTGATCGGCGGGATGCTGGCCGTCGCCGTCGCACTGCACGGCGGCGGAATATCCGTGACGCACGGCGAACTTGTAGCCGGTCTGCATTGCCACGCCGATGCCCATGTTCACCGGCAGGTTCACCACCCGCACCCCGGCTTTTTTGGCCGCCGCGCCGGTGCCGTCGGCGCTGCCGTCGTTCACCACCAGTATGTTCCGTGGCGGAAAGATGCGCGTCAGCTCGGCCAGTGTGGCGGGAAGGGCCTGCTCTTCGTTGTAGGCCGGGACGATAATGAGCGTTCGGTTTTCCATGTCAGCCTGCGGCCAGGTAGCCGCGCAGAAAATTTTTCAGGTCCTTTGCCGAGCCGGCCTCTCCCCCCGCGGTTTTGCGCAGTTGGCGCACGGCGGCAAGTTTTGCCATCAACTCCGTTTCATCCAGCGCCACGGCGATGCCGGGGCGGGGATCCTTTATCAGTTCGCGCGCGATCTCAAGCTGGTGGTCGTTGAAGTGTTCGCCGTTGGCGGCGCGGCGGGGGCATATCACCAGCGGCGTGCCGTGCGCGCGGCAGGCTATCACAGTGCCGATTCCCGCGTGCGCAACCACCGCCGATGCCGCGCGTATCATTTCATCCGCCTTGTCGAACGGAAAGAACGGCTCGGCTTTGGCGGTGTGCGGCTGGTAGCGCGAAACGCCGGTTTGCATCACCACGTCTTCGCCCAGTGTTTCCGCCAGCCGGTCCATCGCGTCCAGCAGCCGGTAGAACGGCTGGTCGTGATTTCCCACCGTCACATAGATCATCAGATAAGCCCTCCGCGGTAAAGCGCGCGCGGGCCGTACTTCGCCAGCAGCGGCTCCCACTGCACGAGGAAAAGATCGGTAATGGGGTAAACGATCCGCCCGGTGAGCGAGGGGGTGGCCACCTGCGCGCTGCACTCCAGATAGATGAGGCGGCAACGGAAGAAAAGTTTGGCGAGATAAAAAACCGGTATGGCTATCTCGGCCCCGGTGGAGAAGATGACGTCGGGCTTTTCCTTTCTAAGGATGCCAAACAGTTCAGCCCATACAGTAAAAACGCGAAGCGGGTGGCTGTGGAATTTTTTGATGCGATGCGCGGGGGAAAGGGGGGCGGAGGATATCCCCTCGTAGGTGATAAAAAAAACGTCGTGCCCCTCGAACACTTCGCGCAGGGCGAGGATCTCGGTCAGGTGTCCCCCGTGCGAACTGACCAGCGCGATCTTCTTTCGTTTGCCGCTCACGCCGCTATTTTTGCACGTTTTCTCAAGGATGCAAAAAAGATAACCGGCGGCAGGAATAATCCGATAAGCTTTTCAGCATGGGCGGGCAAAAGGAGACTCAGAAGGAGTGGTACAACGACAATAAGGCGCGCTGCTCTCTCGACCTGAAAGATCTCAACAACGAAGTGCATCTGGCGCGGTTCCGCACGGTGCTTCCCGATGGCGTGCGGTTCGCCGATTCGCTGGAGGTGGGATGCGGCGACGGCTGGTACAGCGCGCGGTTGCATCCGCGCATCGGGGTGGATATCTCCTTCAACAGCGTAAAGAAGTTCGAGGGGCTGCGCACCCGCCTGATGGTGGCGGACGTGGAAAACCTGCCGTTCGCCGACAACAGCTTCGATGTGGTGTATGGTTTTTCCATCCTGCACCATCTGGAGAACATCGGGCGCGGCCTGAAAGAGATCAACCGGGTGCTGAAGCCGGGCGGCTGTCTCGCCTTCGGCGGCGAGAACAGCGCCCTGTGCCCGATGAACTACGTCTTCCCGGTGCTCTACGGCAACTGGCACATCGAAAAAGGATTTCGGCGGATTTCTCCGGCGAAGGTGGCGGCGTTGCTGGGCGACGCGGGTTTTACGGATTACCGGCAAAGAACCGGCGGATTCGCAGTGTACGGCATCAACGAAACGGTGATGAAGCTGACGCGCGGGATCGAATCGGCAGCCGAGAAATCCGCTTTGTTGCGCCGCTTCGCCGGCTTCCTCTACTTCTCCGCGAAAAAGCCGGATCAGTAGTCGAAAATAAATCTTTATTTGTTTCTAAAGTCAGTTTCCGCGCTTTGCTATGCCCAGCACCTGCTTCATCGAGAGGCGGTGGACGTGCAACAGCATCGCCGCTTTCCACATGCCTATCCGCCGGGGGTTCTTTAGCCGCTTGCCGAGCATCTTCGGGATGGCGCGCGCCATGTCGATATAGGCGCGTGCATAGACCCCGGCCAGTTCTTGCATTGACGTGTTTTGCCTGAATCCATCGGTGGCGGCGTTGCCGCGCAACAGATACCACGCCTGCAAAAAAAGCCGCCACGCCGTCGCCAGCGGCAACAGCGGAAAAAGGATCAGCGGATAGTTCTTGAAAAACACCCAAAAGTGGTTGCGCTCCACCCAGTAGACCTTTTTCATCGAGAAGCGCCCGAAGGTCATGGAGTAATAGTGATGCACCACCGCGTTTTCCGCCAGCAGGCAACGCCACCCCGCCATCTGCAGGCGCAACCCCAGATCGCTGTCTTCGCAGTAGGCAAAGAAGTCGGGATCGAACAGCCCCACCTCGTCCAGCGCCGCGCGGCGGTAGAGGCAGGCGCATCCGGATGCCATCAGCACTTCGGCCGGATATGACGCCCCCCCCACCAGCGTTCCCTTTGCCACCTGCCGCGCCATGCCGTCCAGTGCGGCCCCCATGCCGAGACTGTCGAACACCGCGGGCGTGTTGCCGTCGATGATGACGCTGGCCACCGCCCCGGCCCGCGGTTCGGCCATCGCCGACTCCACCAGGCTTTTTATCCAATCGGGGGATGCGGCGGCGTCGTTATTGATGAGCGCCACGAACTCGCCGCGGCTTGCGGCGATCCCCCGGTTGTTCCCTTCGGCAAAGCCGAGATTCTCCTCAAACCGCAAAAACGTCGCGCGCGGAAATTCCTGAGCCACCAGCCCGGCGATATCTTCGTCGCTGCCGTTATCGACAACGATAATTTCGATAGCGGGCCATGATTGGGCCATCAGCGAGGCGAGGCAGTTTTTCAACAGCGCGCCGTTGTTGAGCGTGACCACGATGACGGAGACCAGCGGCGTATGCTGCACCCGGCCCCCTTACATCAACAGGTCGTTGGCGGAGAATATCGCCATCAGCATTGAAACAACCACAAAGGCAACGCCGATGCCAATGGCGAGAATAAGCGCCGGTTCCAGCAGGGCCAGCATCCGTTTCACGGCGGTTTCCACCTCTTCGTCGTAGATGGCGGCCATCTTCATCATCATCTCGTCCAACTGGCCGCTCTCTTCCCCCACCAATATCATGTGGGTGGCCAGCGGCGGGAACAGGCCGCTCTCGGCGACCTGCGCGCTGATGCGCCGCCCCTCTTTCACCCCGTTGGCGGTTTTTTCCAGAAGACGCGCGAGCACCTGGTTGGATACCGTGTCCTTGACGATCATCAGGCTTTGCATGATCGGCACGCCGCTTTGAAGCAGGGTGCCGAAGGTGCGGGTGAACTGGGCCAGCATCGTTTTGGCCGCCAGCGGCCCGAAGACCGGCAGGCGCAGCACGATACCATCCCACCGGGTACGCCCGGCGGGGGTGGCGAGCCATTGGCGGAAGCCGAAAACCGCGCCAACGGCGGCGGCCAGCAGCCAATACCAGTTGCCGCCGATGAAATGGCTGAAGCCGATAAGCATCCGGGTGGAGAAGGGGAGTTCGCCGCCCATCCCCTCGAATATCTTGGCGAACTTCGGGATAACGTACACCATCAGCACCCCCACCGCCACGATACCGGCGGTGACGACAATGGAGGGATAGATGAGGGCGGAGCGCACCGTATCGACCAGCCGCATCCGGGTTTCAAGGAACACGGAAAGCCGTTCGAACACTTTTTCAAGGAAGCCGCCGGTTTCGCCGGCGCGCACCATATTCAGATATATCCGGGGAAAACTTCCTTCGCGCCGGGCCAGCGCGCGGCTGAGGGTTTCACCGCCGTGGACATCTTTTTGGATGCTGTTCACGATGGCGCGGCCGCTGTCGGTGCCCATCAGGTCGCGCATGATGATGAGACATCGGTCAAGCTCCAGCCCGCTTTTCAGCAGTACCGCCATCTGCCGGGTGAAATCGAGCAGTTCGCGCGCCGCCAGCCTGGCTGTGCGGCGGGGGAGGTAAGAGGAGAGCGGGCGGCGCCTGGTTTCCGCGGTGATGGCGACAGGGAAAAAATCGTCTTTGCGCAGGCGCTCCACCACCGCCGCCTGGTCGGGCGCCTCCATCACGCCGCTCACCATGCGGCCGTCCGGGGCGGTGGCCTGCCACGAGAACGGCGGCATCAGAGAACCTCTTCGGCCGTCACGCGCGCCACCTCGCTTACCGAGGTGAGGCCGCCGCGCACTTTGCGCCAGCCGTCTTCGCGCAGGGTGCGCATGCCGTTGCGGCGGGCATGTTCCTTGATGATGTGCGACGACGAGCGTTGTAGGATGAGGTTGCGCACCGCGTCGTCCACCACCAGCATTTCGTATATCCCCAGGCGCCCCCGGTAGCCGGTGTTGCCGCATTCCCTGCATCCCTGCTCGCGCCACGCGGTGTAGCCGCCGGTCATGGCGCGGATGTTCTCGGGCGCATCGTAGGGGCGTTTGCACGCGGGGCAGAGCACCCGTACCAGCCGTTGCGCCAGCACACCGGCCAGCGCGCTGCTGATGAGATAGTGTTCCACCCCCATGTCGAGAAGGCGGGTGACCGCCCCCGCGCTGTCGTTGGTGTGCACGGTGCTGAAGACCATGTGGCCGGTGAGCGCCGCCTGTATGGCGATCTCGGCGGTTTCGAAGTCGCGGATCTCGCCCACCATTATCACGTCCGGGTCCTGGCGCACGATGGAGCGCAGGCCGTTCTGGAACGAAAGGCCGATCTGGGGCCGTACCTGGATCTGGTTGATCCCCTTCATCTGGTATTCGACGGGGTCTTCCACGGTGATGATCTTTTTGTCGGGCGTATTGATTTTATCCAGCGCGGCGTAGAGCGTGGTGGTTTTGCCGCTTCCGGTGGGGCCGGTGACCAACAGCATGCCGTACGGCTTCTGGATGATCTCGTTGAACTGGGCCAACTCCTTTTCCGGGAAACCGAGCGCGCCGAGGTCTATCACCACGCTGCCGCGGTCGAGGATGCGCATGACCACCCCCTCGCCATGCACGGTGGGGAGGGTGGATACGCGCATGTCGATATCCTTGCCGCCGATGCGGGTGCGGATGCGGCCGTCCTGCGGAAGCCGCTTTTCGGCGATGTTGAGCCGCGCCATGATCTTCAGGCGCGAGAGCAGGGCGGCGTGCGTTTTTTTCGGAGGCGATTCCACGTGGTGGAGGATGCCATCCACGCGGTAGCGGATGGAAATGTCGTTCTCGAACGGCTCGATGTGGATGTCCGAGGCGCCGCGCTCGACCGCGCGCTGGATGATGAGGTTCGCCAGCTTGATGACGGGCGCGCCGGAGGCGAGATCGGCAAGGTGGTCGGCGTCTTCAATTTCCGCATCCGCGCCCCCTTCTTCGTTCACGCGGCCGACGATGCTATCCATCACCGAGGCCCCCTTGCCGAAGGCGCGCTCGATGGCCAGGTGAACCGACTCTTCGGTGGCAAGCGAGACGTTCAGGTCGCGCCCCGCGCCCATCAACAGCGCTTCGGCCAGCGGGATAACGGCGGGATCGCACAGCACCACCTCCAGCGTGTCGCCGGAGAGCCGGACGGGATAAATGCGGTTTTCCGAGAGGTACGTGTAGGAGATTCCCGCGGCGGCGATATCGAACGTGGAAGCGGGGATCTCCTCCGGGTTGAGGCAGGGAATGCCGAATTGCGCGGCGATGAGTTTCAGCGTGTCGGCCTCGGCGATGTAGCCGAGTGCGACGGCGGTTCTCCAGACGCTGCGGTTTCCCTGGCGTTGCGCCTTGGCGGTGTTGAGCGCGTCGCCGGATATCTTTCCGGCGTCCAGCAATGCCTGTTCGATGGCCCCCGCGCCGCTCATGGCGTTACCGCTCCGCTGCCGTGGGTGGATATGTCCGGGCCGCGCAGCGGCGCCGCCTTTACGTGCCCCGCGGCGGCGTTCAACGCCCGCGCCGCTTCGTCGGCTTCCATCAGGTAGATCTCGGTCCGTTTGCCGCTGGCGAGGCTGCTGACCTCGATGGACATTTCATTAACGCGGTCCAGCCGGTAGTTGGAGATGATGTCCCCTTCGTTGAACGTCTGCGAGGCAAGCTTTTCGCTTTTGCCGGGGAGCGGCACCACCTCGTAAAACCGTCCGTCCTCGGCAGGCTCGGCCTGCTTCTTGCCGCTGATAACCAGGTCGGGGGCCACCTCGCGCTTGAAATATTTTTTAACTTCGGCGTCCACAATGGCCATCCGCCGGTTATCCGTGATGATGAGCCCCAGCAGTTTGATCTCCGGCACCGGTTCGTCCCCCGATTCAGCCAG
>JAKAGL010000116.1 GCA_021815535.1 bacterium | reverse complement strand
TCCGATCTTCAGCACCTACACCCAGGACGGATTCACCGACCTCTGCCGCGGCCCGCACGTCGAGAACACCGGACAGATAGGCGCGTTCAGCATCGACCGCATCGCCGGTTCCTACTGGCTGGGCGACAGCAAGAACGAGCCGCTTCAACGCGTGTACGGCCTCTGCTTCGCCACGCGGGACGAGCTGAAAGAGTACAAAACCATGCTGGAGGAGGCGCGCAAACGCGACCACCGCGAGACCGGGAAAAAGCTGGACCTCTTTTCGTTTCACGACGAGGGGCCGGGCTTTGTGTTCTGGCACGCCAAGGGACTGCGGGTCTTCAACATGCTGCTCGATTACATCCGCTCGCTCTATGCCACGCAGGGGGCGCAGGAGATCAAAACCCCCGAAGTGCTGAGCGTGGAGCTGTGGCACCAATCGGGCCACTACGAAAACTACCGCGACAGCATGTACTTCACCACCGTGGAGGACCGCGAATACGCCGTGAAGCCGATGAACTGCCCCGGGGCGATACTCATTTATAAAGAGGCGCTCCGCTCGTTCCGCGACCTGCCGCTGCGGCTGATGGAAATGGGGCATGTGCACCGCTTCGAGCTTTCGGGCGTTCTGCACGGCCTGTTCCGCGCCCGCGCCTTCACGCAGGACGACGGACACCTTTTCTGCGCGCCCGAACAGATCGAGCAAGAGATATCGCTCTTCGTCGACGCGGTCATGTCCACCTACAAGGTGTTCGGCTTCGACGACATCACCATCTACATCGCCACCCGGCCCGAACACAGCATGGGAAGCGAGGAGATATGGGAGACCGCCACCAACGCATTGAAGGTGCCGCTGGAAAAGAAAGGCATTCCTTACAAGATCAAGGAAGGGGAAGGGGCGTTCTACGGTCCCAAGATAGAGTTCAACGTAAAAGACTGCATCAAACGCAACTGGCAGTTGGGGACCATACAAGTCGATTTCTCCATGCCGGAGCGTTTCGGGCTGGAATACGTCGGAAGCGACGGCGGCCGTCACCGCCCGGTGCTGCTGCACCGCGCCATCCTCGGCTCGCTGGAACGCTTTTTGGGGATATATATCGAGCACGTTTCGGGGAATTTCCCCGTGTGGCTGGCCCCGGTGCAGGTGATGCTCCTGCCGGTGACCGACAACCAGAACGGCTACTGCGGCGAATTGAGCCGGCAGCTTGCCGCCGCCGGCATCCGCGCCGAAGTCGACTACGCCAGCGAGCGGGTGAACAAGAAAATACGCAACGCCCAGCTGGTGAAGGTGCCCTACATGCTGATCATCGGCGAAAAAGAAGCCGCCGCCAAAAACCTTTCGGTGCGCCTGCGCAGCGGTGAAACGGTGAACGAAATACCGGTGGACCGTTTTGTGGCCGCCGTGAAAGGGCTGGCCGCATCGCGCGCCGCCGCGTTGTGGGACGAACCGCTTGCGCCGCCGCCCCAGCGGGCGGAAGCCTGATGCGCCAGGACGGAGCGCCGCGCGTCTCATCGTTCTCCAGAAAATTATAATTATTCATCTTTAATCTCTGAAAAAACATTATTGCCCGCGCTTAAGGAAGGCGGTCAAGCTAATGAAATATAATCAGTTATACTCTTTGCATCCAGGATACATAAATATACCACTTTTGGGTTATTGTGATTTTATCGGATGGGGGATAACATAATGATTGCATCTAATAGAATTTCAGTGCGTTGCCCTTGAAGCAAGGGCGGGGAGAGTGAAATGCCGGTCTCGATCAATTGCATCGACAGGCACAGAAGCGGGTCGCTTCTGCGGGAAAATGTCTGCGTGGAACACGAGATATGCCAAGATACCTGCTCTCAAAACGAGATATTCCCGCTTGCCACCATCGACGAGATCGACCACCTTTCCGAAAAGATCATTGCCAAGGCGCGCAGGGTTCCCGAGTGGACGCCCTATATCTCCCGGTTGGCGTATCTCCTGACCTTTACCCTGCATGAAACCTGCATGAACGCGGTGGAACACGGGCTGCTGGGCATTAACAAGGAAACCAAACAGCGCATGATGGAGGAGATGCAGGAACGCTATCTTGAAGAGATCAGCCGCCGGTGGCGCATCAGCGGCAAAAAGATCCAGGTAAGCGTGTGCATCAACAAACGCAGCGTGGTGGTGGGGGTGCACGACGAAGGCGGAGGATTCGATTACCGCGATGAAAAATACTCGCCGATGAATGAACAGGATGTCCTTGCCGTTTCGGGGCGGGGATTGCTGATCCTCAAATCGCTGGGGGTGCGGCTTTTCTGGAATAAGGCTGGCAACACCGTGCTCTGCTCCTTCCGCCGCGATGACCTTTCAAATGAGCCGGAGATGACGGTTGTCTGAGCCGCCGCGCGGGAGTTCAGCCGGCCTCTCCTTCCCCTTCCATCATCGGTAGCACCACGCGGAACAGTGATCCGCGCCCCGGTTCCGATTCCACGCTTATCTTGCCGCCATGCCACTCAACGATCTCCTTGCATATCGCAAGGCCAAGCCCGGTTCCGGCAATAGGCTGGTTCTCGCTTTGCAGGTGGTGGTATTTTCTAAAAATGACCTCCCGCGCGTTCGGCGGGATGCCCGGCCCGGTATCTTGCACCGACAATTCGGCGTAATTGCGCGAACGCTTGCGGGTGATCTTTATCTCCATAGATATGGCGCCTCCCGCCGGGGTGAATTTGACGGCGTTATCCAGCAGATTCGCCATCACCTGCTCAAAATGCTCCTTGTCCCCCATGAACATCACCGGCTTTTCCGGTACGGCGGAAGTGAAACGGATCGATTTGTTCGCCGCCATTGTTGAGTAGATCTTGGTGAAGTATGCCGCTATGTCGCCCAGGTTCACCGGCTGTTTTTCATACAGGGCGGTGCTGGCCTCAACGCGCGATATATCCAGATAGTTGCGTATCAGGCCGGCCATGCGCATCGCCTCGCTCTGAATGATCCCGATGAACTCCTTTTGGGTATCGATGGTTACCGTGGGCAGCGTGAGCAGCTCGGAATAGGTGCGGATGGAAGTGAGCGGCGTGCGCAGGTCATGCGCCACGGTGGAGAGGAACTCGGTCTTGCGGTTGTTGGCCTCGGCCAGTTTTTCATTCACCAGCAGCAATTCGTTGCGCGACGCCTGCAAATCATCGATAAGCTGTTTGGTGCGGATGTGGCTGCGTACGCGGGCCAACAGTTCCTCTTGCTGGAACGGCTTCTGTATGTAATCGCTGGCGCCGCTGTCCAGCGCCTCCCGCAGGCGTCCGGCCTCTTTGCTGGTGGTGATGATAAGCACCGGCACGTTGCGCGTTTTCGGGTTCAGCTTGATGCGGCGGCACAGCTCGATTCCATCCATGCCGGGCATGAGGACGTCCGAAAGCACCAGGTCGGGCTGCACGTTCTCAAGGATGACAAGAGCCTCGTCTCCCGACGAAGCCAGCAATGTTTCGTAGCCGCTCCCCTCCAGGTAAAAAGAGGTGAGGCGCAACACCGTGGGGCTGTCGTCCACCAGCAGGATCTTCCCCGCCTCCTCCCGCTTGGTGCTGTCCAGAATGCTGTGGATGTACTGGGCTATGTTCGCCGCCGCCGCCGTGGCCGGCACGAAATCGGAGATGCCCGCGGCAATGGACCGCTCGCGGTCCGCGGGGTCCAGCCGCGCCACCAGCGCCAGCATTTTTGGCTGGAACAACGGATGCCCGGCCCGGACGGCCGTCAACTTGTCCAGCAATTCGCCTTTGTTTTCCACCAGGTTCAGCACGATGTAATCCGGCACATCGTGCACCATCCGCCGCAGGTCGTCCACCGTGAAGTTTTCGGTGATCACTTCGTAGCCGAGCTTGGTGAGGCTGTTCTTCAGGTTGAGCATGACGGTGAGATCCAATCCGACCAGCGCTATGCGCAGCGTATGGGGGCTGAACGGCTTGCCATGCGCCGCCTTGAATTCTCTGAGCAGGGCCAGCAGGGCGTCCTCGGACAATATTCCTTCGCGCACCAGCAGTTCGCCCACGAACGGCTTTATGTTTTTTTGCAGTTCCACCAGCGTATCGACCTGCCGGGGCTTGAGCAGATTGAGCTTGATCGCGATTTCGCCGAACTTGCTGTCGGTCTTGCGCTGTTGCCCGCGTATCTGGAAAATATCCGCCAAAGTAAGAAGCGAGCGTTCAAGCGCAAGCTTCCCCAGCGGAATTGCGATCTTTCGTTGCAGCAGAAGCACCTTGTCCACTTCGTCAGCGGACAGCACTCCTTTGTCGACTAAAAATTCACCAAACAGCATCCTTTTGCATCTCTCCTCGGTCGGATTTTAACCTATAATGCAACGCATAATGACGGAAAGTTTGATCGTTTGCGACGTGGCGGTGGTGGGCGCAGGCCCCGCCGGCTATGCGGCCGCGTTGACCACCGCCGCGGGAGGATTGAAAACGGTTCTCATTGATAAAGGCGGCGCGGGGGGAACCTGCCTCAACCGCGGCTGCGTTCCCGCAAAAACGTGGCTGGCCGCCGCGCAGATCGTTAAAACGCTTGAGTGGGGAAAAAAGATCGGGCTTTCCCCCGCCGTTCCCGATTATGCGCTTCTGAAAGCGCATCAGCGCGATGTGGTGCAACTGGTGCAAAAGGGCCTCGTGGGGGTGTTCAAGAAGAAAGGGGTGGAACTGTTGCGCGGCTCGGCAACGTTCATTTCCCCCGCCGAAATAGCCCTGGATACCGGCGCAACGGTGCGGTTCAAAAAAGCGGTGGTCGCCACCGGCACCCGCCCGGTGGAAATATTCGGCGCGGCGGAGCGGTTTTACACCTCTGATACCGTCTTTGATCTGGATAAGCTTCCTTCATCGGCCGCGATCGTCGGCGCGGGGGCCATCGGCCTCGAGCTGACGGTTTTCTTTGCGCGGATGGGATGCGCGGTGACGCTGTTCGAAGCGCTGCCGGATATTCTTCCCGCCGCCGATGGCGAGATACGTCAACTGCTGCGGCGCGAGCTGAAAAAGCTCGGCGTTGATATCCACACCGGCGTCAAGATCGCCGAGGCGAAATCCGAAGCCGGGGGCTGCCGCATCGCGCTGGATGACGGCAAAACGTTCGCGGCGGAGATGCTACTTGCCGCCGCCGGGCGCAAACCGGCCACCGATGCGCTCGGCCTCGACAAGGCCGGGGTGCGGCTGAACATCCGCGGCTTCATCGAAACCGACGCCACGATGGGAACGTCGCGCGAGGGCATTTACGCCGCCGGGGATGTGGCGGGAAGATCGCTGCTGGCCTACACCGCGCACCACGAAGGAGTGGCCGCTGCCAGAAACATACTGGGACACGGCGCCCACGTCGATCACCGATTCGTGCCGTACATCGTATTCGGCGACCCCGAATCGGCCTGGGTCGGGCACACGGAAGAACAGTTGAAACAGTCCGGCACTCATTACAAAGCGGGGCGGTACCATGTGCGGGCGCTGGCCCGCGCGCAGGCATCGGGCGAGATCGCCGGTCTTGTAAAAGTGCTGGTCGGGGAAGACAAGAGCATCCTCGGCGTTCACATGGCCGCGCCGCACGCCACCGAGATCATCCACGCCGCCGCCGTCGCAATGGCGGCCGGTGTGAAGGCTGACGCGCTCTGCGACCTCCCGTTTGGCCACCCCACATTTTCGGAAGCCATCTCTCTCGCCGCCGCCGACGCGCTCGGCATCTCTATTTATTGAAATTCTGCGGGCGGCAATCTAAAAACTTAAACGGTCATTTCGCCGGAGAAAACGTGAACGGCGGGGCCGGTCATGTAGACGTGATTGTCCTTTGCATCCCACTTGATCTGCAGCGAGCCGCCGCGCTGGTGCACGCTGACCGCGCGGTCGGTCAGCTTATTCAACACCGCGGCCACCCCGGTGGCGCACGCACCGGTGCCGCAGGCCAGCGTCATCCCCGCGCCGCGTTCCCAATGGCTGACGGTGATGTTCTTTTTGTTATCAACGCGCGCAAAGTGGACGTTTGTCCTCTTCGGGAACAGCGGGTGATGTTCCAGCATCGGCCCCACGGTCTCCAGCGCCAGCCCTTCCAGGCTCTTAGTAAAGATCACGATGTGGGGGTTCCCCATCGACACGGCGGTGATGTTGAAGCTTCCCTCGGCGGTGTCAATCTTCCGGCCGATCACCTGCCCCGCCGCCTTCATCGGGATGTCGGCCGCTTCCAGGATCGGCGCGCCCATATCCACCGTCACCAGCTTGCCCGCCAGCGCGGTCTTGATGGTGCCGGCAAGGGTTTCTATTTTGAGCGCTTTTTTCGCGCTGATGCCGCGGTCGGCAAGGAAGCGGTGGAAACAGCGGATGCCGTTGCCGCACATCTCGGCCACCGAGCCGTCGTTGTTATACAGCTCCATCCTGAAGTCGTGCGTCTTGCTCTTCTTCACGATCATCAGCTGGTCGCACCCCACGCCGTACTGGCGGTGGGCCAGCGTCTTCACCTGCGCGATATTCAGCTTCAGCGTGTTGCCGCGGTCGTCGATAATGACGAAATCGTTCCCCAGCCCCTGATACTTTCCGAACTTAACCTTCTTGCCCATCGCCCTACTCCGCGAACCGCTCGCCGCGCACCAGGTCGTCCCACGTTTCGCGATCGCGCACCACGTGGTACTTGTCCCCCTTCACCAACACCTCGGCGGCGCGGCGGCGGGAGTTGTAGTTGCTGCTCATGGTGAAGCCGTACGCCCCGGCGCTCATCACCGCCATCAAATCCCCCTTTTTGAATTCGGGGAGGATGCGGTCCTTCGCCAGAAAATCGCCGGTCTCGCAGATCGGGCCGACCACGTCCACTTCGGCCTTGGGGCGCTTGGATACCTCTTCCAGCACCGGTTGAATCGCCTGATGCGCCTGATACAGCGTGGGGCGGACGAGGTCGTTCATTCCCGCATCGACGATGTAAAAGCCCTTGGCTTCCGTCCGCTTGGTGTACAGCACCTTCGTCACCAGCACGCCGGCGTTGCCGACGATAAGGCGGCCCGGTTCGAAGACGATGGTGCAGTTGTGCTTCTTCAACATCGGCACGATCTCTTTGGCCAGTTCCACCGGCGCCGGGGGCGATTCATCCTTGTAAGGGATGCCCAGCCCGCCGCCGATATCGATGTACTTGATCTTGATGCCCGCCGCACTGAGCTGGTTAACAAAAGCCAGCAACTTTTCCACCGCATCGACGAACGGCGTCACCTGGGTTATCTGGCTGCCGATGTGCTGATGAATGCCGATAACGTCGATATTCTTCAGCCCCGCCGCCAGCTTGTACTCTTCCAGCGCCTTTTCGATGGCGATGCCGAACTTGTTTTTCTTGAGGCCGGTGCTGATGTAGGGATGGGTCATCGGATCGACGTCCGGGTTCACCCGCAGCGCCACGCCCGCTTTCTTTCCCATCCTCCCCGCCACCGTATCTAGGGCGAAAAGTTCCTGCGTGCTTTCCACGTTGAAC
>JAKAGL010000115.1 GCA_021815535.1 bacterium | reverse complement strand
GCAGTCCATCGCCCGCACGCTCGGCTACTCCGAAACCTCGTTCGTTTTTTTCGACACGAAGAAGGGGGATTACCGCGTCCGTTTTTTCACGCCGGAAAAGGAGCTTCCTTTCGCCGGACATCCCACCCTGGGAACGCTTTTTGTGCTGCGCGCCATGCGGCTGGTGCCCAAGAAACCGGCGTATGTTCAGGTCATCGGCGCGCGCAAGGTGCCGCTGGAAATTGCCGCGAAGGGGCTGATACGGATGGAACAGGGGAAACCTTCCTTCAGGCCGGGGACCACCCGCCCCCTTGCCGCCGCGATGCTGGGGCTAAAAGAGCGGGACATTACCGGCGAACCGCTGGTGGCCAGCACCGGCGTGCCGCATCTCATTATTCCCCTAAAAAACGTAACGCTGTTGCGCCATGTGCGGATACTCAATTCCGTTTATCAGCACGCGGCAGAAAAAACCGGCGCTTCCTGCATGATGCCGTTCGCCATCGGCAACGGAAAAATATTCTGCCGTATGTTCGCCCCGGCTCTGGGCATCGCCGAGGATCCGGCCACCGGCAGCGGCTGCGGCCCACTGGCCGCCTACATCGTCCGCGAAAAGATGGTGAAAACGTCAGCAAGAACGGTCACGTTGGAAATACTACAGGGGGGGGCCAAAAAATCGCTCCTCAAAGCATCGGTACGGCGAACGCAAAACGGCATCGAATCGGTGGCCGTTGCGGGTTTTTGCGTGATGGGAAAACCGCGCACGGTCAACCTTTAGCGTCCGGTTGCGGCTATTGGCCGGGGCTTTCCTGCCACGGGACTTTGGGGGCAACGAGCGGCGCGCTTTTTTCGCCGATGTCGCCTATCCCTTTCAGGTTTATGCTGAAGAAAAACCGGTTCTCCGTTTCAGCCCGTATGGAGCCATCCGCAAGCAGTTCGGTACGGAGGCGCGTGCCGGCGTTGAACGAAACCCCCCAGCAGCACGATTCCCATTTCACCGTGGCGAGAGAGCCGGTCGTCTCCTGCCGGTCTTCATCGTAGATGGCCGAAATTTCGGTGGTAAATGCCTTGCTGAGGCGGTACCCCACCACCCCCGAAGAAAAGGTCGAGCGCGGGGTGTTCACAAAACGCCGGTCAAAGGAGATATGGAAATCATCCCACGTGAATCCCAGCTCCTGATTGATCGCCGAAAAGTCGTGATCGTAATGGCTGTACGCGAAATCGGTGTTGAACAGCAGCCACCCGGCGGGATGGCTTTTGAACTCCACCGCAAGGTCGCGCCACGGGCGCGTTTGGGCGATATCCACACGTTGCGCTTCGCGGTAGTCGTACGGCTGGCTGATGTTAAGCCGGACGATCTCATCGGCCTGCGTGCGTGAATAAATGCGGTTCAACAACGAAAACGTGACGAGCGTTTTGGGGTCATGCTGGTCCAGCGCATCCAGTTGAATCGCCTGTTGGCGGGCATCGCCGCCGATCTCGTAGCCGGGAACATATGAAAAATCGATGCGGGGGGTTATGACATGCTTCCAGGCCTCATCGCCCGCGCCAAATATCCGGTTCAGCCGGGGGCCTTCAACGCCCGCGCCGGCGGCATAGTAATTGGCCGCGAACGCGTTGGTATCGGCAGTGGAGCGGCTGTACCACGTGGATCGCCCCTCCACCCACGGGGTGACGTTGAAATACCGGGATGCGGCGAACGGCAACGATAGGCGGGGGCGCGCGTCGAAACGGTTTACATCGCCGCCCAAGCGGTTTGTGAAAAACGAGGCGGCGGAAGCGCTTCCATCCACCACCGCCGGAAGTCCGTCAACATACTGCGGCATCGCGGAAAACAGCAACTCGGGCTGTTTTGTGAATATCTCGCCGTTGACCGCTTCCAGTTCGCGCTGGTCGCGGCCGGTAAGCGAAAGGGCATACGGCCCGCCGGTGGAATGGACGTTGAAGAATGAATCGGTATACCGGCGGGTGCGCAACAGGGTGCTGTCGTCAAATTCCTTGCCGTAACTGGTGCGGCTTTCAATATCCACGCGGGCCATGCTGTCGAGATAATCGTCGAATTTCATCCGGTGGTCGAATTTGGCGCTATAGAGCGGGGTTTCCAGCCCGCGGTCGTACAGGTAATCCAGATTCAACTGGCCGTAGGTGCGCTCGGCGGGGGCGTAGCGGTATTCCACCCCTTCCCGCGTGCCTCGCTTGTCCATCCAGTCCAGGTAGAGGGTGGCGTCATCCTGCCCCGAGATGGCCCAGAATAAACTGTTTTTAACCGTGGCGCCCCCGGTGGAAGAATAACCGATGCCGGGAAGTAAAAATCCGGTGGAACGTTTGGTGACCGCCGGGGCAAACCAGTAGGGAGAATAAAAAACGGGTACGCCGTAAAACTGAAGCGATACGTCTTTGAATATGGCGATCTGTTCCATCCGCACATCAAGCCGTTTTGCCTTGAAAACCCATTCCTGATTATCCGAGGGGCAGGTGGTGAGAACCCCTTCCTCCATGAGGAAACGGTCGGCGGACGGGCGCTCGATCTTATCGGCCGAAAAAGTCAGGTTCTTCCCGATAACCCCTTTGGCGCCGCGGAGCGTGCCATACCCGCTTCCCAGCGAGAACTCCATGCTGCGTGCGGTGATATCGGCGTTTTCCACCTGAAGCCGCACATCCCCCTGAATAAACCCTTTCTGGTTTTCAGTTTCGATCTTACATTCCTGGCCGGTGACGGCGAAATCGCCGTACTTGATGAGGATATCCCCCTTGGCGTCCCACGTTTTCTCCTCTTCCGAATAGGTGATGCCGTCGGCGGAGATCCTTATCTTTTCCCCGGCATCGCCCGGGGAGGACTGCTGATCCTTCCGCACCGGGGGGAGCGGCGAAGCGGGAGACGGCTCTTCAGCGGCGGCGGCGGCCGCAAAAAGAAAAAGCGCGCACACGGGCGCGCTTAAACGGAAAATCAGCCGGGGGTTATGCATGCTCCCCGGCCTTGGTTACAGAACAAGTACGGCGAGAGCGACCACGGTGTGCCACACGCGGCCTTTCACTATCGCTGTCTGGGTGATATTCCGGGTATTAACGATCTTGTTGCTGATCTTGAAAACCTGGCGGCGCTCGTCCCAGCTTTGGCTTTCGTCGAACTCAATGCCCAGGGTGGACGCCAGCATCGCCGCGGCCAGGTCCTCGGCGTAATCGCCGGCGCTTTTTTCGGTTTCACCGTAGGAATGATGCTCGCTCAAATAGCCATAGGCATTCTTGTCGGTCGGAATGGCGCATCCGATGCTGGCGGCTACCAGCCGGTGCGGTTCATTGCTGGCGATGCGGGCCTGAACCACGAAGGTAATGGAGCCCGATTCCAGAAGCTTCTCGCCTTCTTTGCGGCTGACGATCTTGCAGCGCGGGGGAAGGATTGAGGATACCGTGACGAGATTGCAACGTTCGACGCCCGCGTCACGCAACGCCAATTCGTATGAACGAAGCTCTTCTTTATGAACCCCAACTCCCCTGGTGAAAAATAGTTTCCGCGGTACAAGGTTACTCACTGTCTTCTTTTGCCTCCACCCCATCTATAAACCGGTTTGTGATTGGAACCCTTCGGTCTTTCCCGAATGCCTTCGGCGTCAACTTCACGCCCGGCGCCGTCTGGCGCCGTTTATACTCGCTTTTCTCAACTAACGAGACCGTCCTCCGCACGTCGCGCCCATCATAGCCAAGCGCAATTATCTCCACAACACTTTTTTCTTCTTCCACGTATAAACGGAGGATGGCATCCAGAACGTCATAGTCCGGCAGTGAGTCGCTATCCTTCTGACCGGGCCGTAGTTCGGCCGAAGGGGGCTTGGTGAGGGTGTTTTCCGGGATCCGGGGAAGCCCCGGCCGGCTGTTGATCCAGCGGCAGAGGTCGTACACCCGGGTCTTGGGAAGGTCTTTGATAACGGCAAACCCGCCCGCCATATCGCCATAAAGGGTGCAATAACCAACGCCTATCTCGCTTTTATTGCCGGTGGCAAGCACCAGCGGACCGAACTTGTTGCTGAGCGCCATGATGAGGTTCCCGCGGATGCGCGCCTGTATGTTCTCCTCGGCCAGCCCCGGCGGGGTTCCCGCGAATAACGGGTTCAACGCCCGGTCAAAGCCATCCATCAAATCCGTAATGGGGATGATATCGAAGCGGATGCCAAGATTGGCGGCCAATGCCCGCGCGTCGGCCACGCTTCCTTCGCTGCTGTATTTTGACGGCATCGCCACGCCCCACACCCGTTCCCGCCCCAAAGCCGACACGGCCACGGCGGCGGTGAGCGCGCTGTCGATCCCGCCGGAAAGGGCGACCAGCACCTTGTTAAAACCGTTCTTTTCCACATAATCGCGCACGCCAAGTTGAAGCGCCGCCCACACGTTTTCAGGATACGGCAACGGCGGCGTCATACGGTTGTCCGGCGCCTTCTCCCCCGCTTTCAGCGGCACGTCGGCGATCAGCAAGTCCGGCGCGAATTCGCGCGCCGAGGCTATCACCCCGCCGTCCGCGCCGCAGACAAACGATCCGCCGTCGAACACCAGTTCGTCCTGCCCCCCGGCGAGATTGCAATACACCAGCGGTTTTCCGCACTTCTTCGCAAAAGCGGCGGCAACATCGCGGCGCTCGCCGGTTTTTCCCAGATGGTAGGGGGATGAGGAAAGGTTCAAGACCATATCCAGATCGGGCCGGGCACAGCGCGCCGCGACCGGCGATCCCTCTACCCATATATCCTCGCAAATCGTGATCCCCACCCGCACGCCGTTCACCGTAACCGCGCCGCCATCACCGGACGCGAAATAACGCTTTTCATCGAATACGCCGTAATTGGGCAACTCGGTCTTGTGCGCGATCGAGGCGATGCGGCCCTCCGTCAGTACGGCGGCGGCGTTGTACAGTTTTCCTTCGTGCCGGCGGGGATAGCCCACCACGGCGGTGATGCCCTGCGCGGCTGGGGCGATCTCTTCCACCGTCCGCCGGGCCGCGGCGATAAATTCCTCTTTGTACAAGAGGTCTTCGGGGGGATAGCCGCTGACCGCCAGTTCGGGAAAAACAACCAGGACGGCCCCTTCTTTTTTTGCCGCTTCGATAGCCGCGGCGATCGTTTTTGCATTGCGCGTGAAATCCCCCATCACCGTGTTAATCTGCGCCAACGCCACGCGGATCGTCATTTGCCGGCCACTACATCATTTTTTTTTATGGGTATTATGGTGAGGGGCGCCCCTTCCGCCTTCACCAGGTTCACGTCGATATCGCCAAACGCCATGTTCAATTTAATGCGCACCGGGACTTGGTATTTGTCATCGGTAAGCCAGATATACATCAAACTGCTGCCGGTGAATGCCCCCTCGAATTTCAGCCGGGCGATCAACATCACGGTATCGCACTCTCCGTCCAGCACCCGTATCCGTTCGCGTTTGATCACATATATGTCGGCGTGATAATTCTTGTTATCCTCGAAAACCGGCACCTCCAGCTTCTGCTTCGGCTTCAGCCGCGTGGCGCGGACCAGATACGACGCGCTGAAAAAATCCTGCGCTTCGGGATTGAGCGGGAACTCTTCGGGCGGCTTGTCATTGAGCGTCACGCGGCCTACGCCGCGGGCATGGTCAAATTCCAGCAGCTTGTCCTTGGTGGTGGTGCTTTCCCGTATCACCGCCTTCATGCGCGCCGGAAGGCGGTCCGCCGGATCCCAGAGCGATTCGAAATGGTCATTCATCGTGAATATTTTCGCGATCACGTTGGTGGTCCAGGTATGGAGGGTGAACCGCAGATACTGGCGTCCGTCCACATCCACCGAATCCGGCACAGACGCTTCCACCATCCCCGCGTCGAAGAAAAGCCAGCGGGCGGAATAGAGAAGCGATTCGCCCGGCTTGAACGGCAGATCCTCCGCGTGCGCGGGAATGACGGCGCATAATACAAGAGCCAGAACCGCCAACAGCCGGAGCGCCATGCCGGCTTTGCCCGCCGGGCAACGCGGAAGATCCGCCACCCTTTTGAAAAGACGCGGCGGTGACGCATTTTTGGAAGGAAGCATCCTGACGGCATGTCGGCCGGAAAAGATACGGGCGAACGCCATGATCTTCATAGGGCCGGCGGGTTTCGGATCGTGGACAGCAAGGCTGCGCATGATCCGGCTATTTGGTGTTGGTGGCGAATACGATGGACCACGGGTCGAATTTCTTCATCCTGAAACACGAATCGACCTGAAGCCCGGAGGCCTCGGCCAGATCCGGAAGCGCCAACGTGGCGCGCCATCCCAATCTGCGGCAAACAGGGTCCAGCAGTTCCTCCGCCCGCGCGATCATTTTTTTCTCGCTTAGAAAGTGGTTCACCAGCACGATGGGCTGGCCCGGCTTGCACACCCGCTTCATCTCGGCCACGGCCTTTACGGGATCGGGCACCACGCTAATCACAAAGGTGGCCAACACGTGGTCGAAATGATCCACGGGGAACTGGAGGTTGCAGGCGTCCATCTCCATCAGGGTAACATGGTCCATCCGGTGCTTGCGCTTCTTTCGTTCCGCCTTTTCCAGCATCGACCGGGAAAGGTCGATCCCCGTGACCATGCAATCGCGCGGGTAGAGGGGCAGGGTAAGGCCGGTGCCGATCCCCACATCCAGAATATTGTCGTTGGACTTTATGTTCATGTTCTGTATGGCGTGCCGCTGGCGCGGATAGAACATCAGCTTGAACATGAAATCATACACATTGGAATAGTTATGATAAATCTTTTTGATGCTATCGTGATCCATCAATACTCCTCATTCCCCGTCTGTACTTTTCGAATGCAGAATATCAGATTACCCCTTGATTTCCCATCATCTGCGGCGTGTACGGGTTAACGCCGCGCGCCGGAAAGGCTTTCAAAAAGCCCCGGTTGCTGAATATCCATGCCGGGAAGCGGCACCGGGTAGGCTCCGCTGAAACAGGCGGTGCAGAAATCGGCGCCATGACCGGCGAATACATTGAGCATCCGTTCATGGGAAAGATACGAAAGCGATTCGCACCTGAGATACTGCTGGATCTCGGCCGCCGATTTGTTCGAGGCTATCAGCTCCTCCTTGCGCGGGGTATCGATGCCGTAATAGCAGGGATTCGTGGTCGGCGGCGAGCTGATGCGCAGATGCACCTCCTTGGCCCCCGCCTGACGGATGAGGTTGATGATCTTGCGCGAGGTGGTGCCGCGCACAATGGAATCATCCACCACCACCACCCGCTTCCCCTCGATCAGCTGTTTGATCGGGTTGAGTTTTATCTTCACCCCGAAGTGCCGTATCTGCTGCGACGGCTCGATGAACGTGCGCCCGATATAATGGTTGCGGATCAGCCCCATTTCGAACGGAATGCCCGATTCCTCGGCGTAACCCATGGCGGCCGGCACGCCGGAATCGGGAACGGGGATCACGATATCCGCCTTGACCGGGTTTTCCTTGGCCAGTTCCCGCCCGAACGCCTTGCGTATGCCGTAGACCGATTGGCCAAAGACCATCGAATCGGGGCGGGCGAAATAAATGAACTCGAATATGCAGTGGGAGGTTCTGCGTTTCGGGAACGGATAGAACGAACGCACC
>JAKAGL010000114.1 GCA_021815535.1 bacterium | reverse complement strand
CTGCGATGGGAAATTTGCCACCCGCTCGCCCACGGCGAGTTTCTGCATAAGCTTTTCAATGGCGGCCTTCCTCAGCGCATCCTCTTTACGAATGAGCACCAGCGCAATTTTTTCCAGCGCAGCGGCCAGCGAATCTTTTGTGACCGGGGCCGGCAACGGGCAGGTGGTTTCGGGAATTTCTCCCACGGCTTCGTCCGTGATGCCGTAAACGATGATGGGTACTGAGGGGGACAATCCGTTTTCCTCCAGCATTTTGACCAACTGAAGGTCGGTGCCTTTTTTGAAGGCGTTGGAAGCGATGATGAGATCGTAATAGTTGCCTTTCGGATGTCCTGCAAGTACGAACATGATCGAACCTTGGTCGGGCGTTTCGTCCGAAATTTTGAGCGACATGGTGTCGTCCCATTTTTCGAACGGAAGCTCGCGTAAAAAGGCGCGAATTTCCTTACGCTCGAACGGATTTTCAGCCGCGATGAGTATTCTCATTACCGTATCGGCGGAATACGCCCGCCTTCCCCTTTAATCACCTTATGGTCACCCTTTTTAACGGGAACAGCATAATCGGACATCTGATCCCTGAAATTATTATACCGTTCCGAACGGGTTATTACAAAGATGGGGTGTTCAGTGGCGAGAGGATTTACGGTTGGATTGTCGGGGAAGTGTGAAGCAACGGTGAATGGATGCGGCGCGGTTAAAGTGTTACTTTGCCTGCGTTATAGAGGCTGATAAGTTGAATGATGACATCGGAACCGGTTTTTCCCTCGGCGGCATTTTTTTCTTTGAATGAGTTTGACAACTCGTCGGGCATTTCCACGGTGATGTTGACATATCCCTTCTTTGCCGGATTTTGGCCCGGATGTGGGGACTGATGCTGTTGCGGGCGCGGCGGATAATGTTGCTGGTCGCGTAGTCGTTGGTGTTGTGGTTGGCGCGGCTGCTGCCCGCGTGGTTTTTGATGATGCGGTTGCTGAGGGCGCGGTTGGTTGCCGAAGCCGGGATTTCCCTGCCGCTGACCAAAACCCGGCGTGTTGCCGCCCGTCTGTTGGGTGAAGGTGTGGGCCATCAAGTCCACACGATAGTTGGGCGAGACGTTTTTCGGCTGTCCCCCGCTTTCCCGTTGCCCAGTTGGATTCGGTTTGCGCGTGGAATTCCGGTTATTTTGACGCGAATTATTTTTGCGAAACATCAGATTGAAAAAATGTTAACAGACGTACAATGCTTTGTCAAACAGTATGTGTGGTAAAAAGTAATGGGATGGATGATTGATTAATGAGATTTGAAGATCCACTTTGGTTATTGCTCCTTTTTGTCCTGCCTGTATGGATATGGTGGCGGCGAAGGGGTACGCGAATTAAGCCGGCGGTGATTTTCCCCGGCACGGCCGGGTTGAAAGAGTTTCCGGCTTCCGCCGCAGTACGGTTGCGCGGCCTTCCGTTTGCTTTGCGGGTGGCGGCGGTGGCATTGCTGATCGTTGGGCTGGCACGGCCTCAAAGCGGAGCGGGGCGGGGTGAAATTCACGCCGAAGGGATCGACATTATGTTGGTGGTAGATACCTCCACCAGCATGGATATTTCCGACATGCAGCCTACCCGCCTTGAGGCGGCAAAAGCGGCTATGCGCCGTTTCATAGCCAACCGGAAGAATGACCGGATCGGCCTGGTGGCATTTGCGGGTACCAGTTTTACGCAGTGCCCCCTCACGCTTGATTATGCGGCGTTGGAGAGTTTCATCGCGCCGCTGCGCAGCGGAATGGTGGAGGACGGCACTGCGATCGGTATGGCTATCGCGACAGCAGTAACCCGGCTTAAATCGTCAACTGCGAAAAGCAAAATAGTGGTGTTGCTTACCGATGGCATGAACAACCGGGGGATCATCGATCCAGAAACCGCCGCTGGGCTTGCGGCCACCGAGAAGGTAAAAGTGTATACCATCGGGGTCGGCACGCGCGGGGTATTCACGGTGATGGTGGACGACCCAATTATGGGCCGCCGCCCGGTGCAGGTGCAGAGTGATATCGATGACACATTACTTCAGAATATTGCCAAGACGACCGGCGGCCGGTATTTCAGCGCGCAGAACGATAAGGAACTGAACGGCATTTACGCCGAGATAGACCGGCTGGAGAAAAGTGAACTCAAGAGCACGGTATACCGTCTATACACTGAACAGTTTGGTTTGTTCGCCGGGCTTGCCCTGCTGCTGATCCTTTTGCAACTAGTTATGGAAAAGAGTGTATTGCGGAGCCTGCCATCATGAAGTGGGGCGCGGAGGAATTTCTTTGGCTTTTTTGGCTTGTGCCGCTTATTGCGGCCGCGTATATGGTCTCCGCTGCTGCCGCGCGGCGCCGCTTGCTGCGGTTTGCCGATCAAAAACTCTGGGGGGGCATTGTTCGGGAGGCCCGTGGAGGCTGGCGCGCGGCGCTGCGGCTTGTGGTTATTTTGCTTGGCACCGCGTTGCTGGTTGTGGCATTGGCCCGGCCCCAAACAGGTGCACATCCGGTTGAGGTAAAACGAGTGGGGGTAGATGTGATGGTGGCGCTGGACACATCGTACAGCATGGCCGCGGAAGACGTAGCGCCAAACCGGTTGACGATCGCGAAGAAAGAAATCGAGCGCCTTTCCCGTGCGTTGGAAGGGAATCGCATGGGCTTGGTGGCATTTGCAGGCGATTCTGTAGTGGAGTGCCCTCTGACAATGGATACCGATACCTTCCGGATGTTTCTTGATTCGATAACGTATAATGCCGCCGCCGCTGGAGGCACCGACATTGCCGGAGCGTTGCGCAAAGCATCGGCGGCGATACAAACAAGCGAGGCTAAGTCGCGTATCATTGTGTTGATAACCGACGGAGAGGATCATGAAGGAGACCCGCTGGCCGCGGCCAAAGCTGCGGCTAAGCAGGGGATCAAGATCTATACGGTTGGCATTGGCAGCGCCCAGGCAGTTCCCATCCCGATGCGCGGTCCCGGCGGGGAACTGCAGGGCTACAAAAAAGACCGGGCGGGAAATACTGTTTTTACCCGCTTAAATGATACGACACTACGGGAAATGGCGGCAGTAGGAGGAGGGGTATATACCGCTTCTGACAATGGGTTGGATATTTCCCCGGTTATTGACGCGATAGGGAAAGAGGAAAAGGGAGAGATAACAGACACCCGTTTTACCGTATACAATGAGCGCTTTCAGATACCGCTGGCATTGTCTTTGGGATTCTTTGTTTTCGGCTGGCTGTTGTAAATTCCCCCCGCAATGGGGTTTTGGGGTACATTAGAATCAATGGATAAGAAAACGATGCTTGCCGCCTCTGATGTGGCACGGAGTTATGTTTTCGATTCGCGACGGATAGAGGTGTTGCGTGGCCTTGATCTTACCGTGTGTGCCGGGGAACTGGCGGGCGTGGTGGGAGCTTCCGGCACGGGCAAATCGACGTTGTTGCACATCCTGGGCGGTCTTGACCGGCCTGACGCTGGGCGGGTGACGATTGCGGGCGAAGATCTGTTTGCGATGGGTGATGACCGGCGGAGCAGCGTCCGTGGCGCCAACATCGGCTTTGTCTTTCAGTTCCACCACTTGTTGCCGGAGTTCACCGCATTGGAAAATGTGCTTATGCCGGCCATGATCGCACGGCACGATATGCAGAAGGCCCGTGAAAAGGCGGAAAGTCTTTTCGAAGCGGTAGGACTTTTGGATCGGATGATGCACCGGCCGGGGAAGCTTTCGGGGGGCGAACAGCAACGCGTTGCGATTATACGGGCGTTGATCAACGATCCGAAGGCGTTGTTGGCGGATGAACCGACCGGCAATCTGGATGAAACAACCTCTGAAGAGGTCTTTGGGCTGTTGAAAAACATGGTGAAGGAGCGGAGCATTGCCGCCGTCATAGTGACGCATAATATGCGGCTGGCCGCCACGATGGATACGGTGTACGAGATGCATGGAGGAAGCCTGCATGGACGGGCCTGACCCCAAAACGCGTTCTTTGCCCGCAGATGATGCGCTGGCGGAATTTTCAGTCATTCCGCCATACCGGGTGTTGTTGCACAATGACGAGGTTACCCCGATGGATTTCGTGGTGGAGACATTGCAGCGCTTCTTCTTGCCGGAACATGCCCGCGCCATGGAGATTATGACGGTGGCGCACAATAAGGGGGTGGCGGTAGTTGCGATTATGCCGCTGGAACATGCCGAGTTCAAGGTGGGGCAAGCGCACGGCCATGCGCGGGAGAATGGATTTCCGCTCACCTTCAGTATCGAACCTGCCGAATAGCCCTTACGATTACCAGATACTTCCCTATCCAGCGGCAGCTCAAGGGATTCCTCTATTCCAATTCCGCCTTCCGGGCTCCACCTCGGCTCAGCCACGGTTTTCCCGCGTTGCTATCGACCTTGAATTTGGCTACCAGCCCGTACAAAATCCCGGATATCCTGGTTAACTCGTTGGATGAGGTATGTATTTGCTGGATGCCGTTGTTATTCTCCCGCACCGCCTGCGAGATTCCAAGGATGTTTGAGGATACATCGTTTGCCCCGCGGGCCGCTTCTCCCGAATTGCGGCTTATGTCCGTCGTTCCCTTGGCAACTTCAGCTATTGAGCCGGCGATATCTATGGCCCCTTTGCTTACTTCCGCCACGTTGCGCGATATCTCGTTGGCCGCTTCTGTCTGCTGGTTCATCGCCCCGGTGATCGCCTCCACCGAAACATTGATTTTTCCAATTATCTCCGATACATCGGAAATCACTTTCACGGCACTGGTAGCATTTCCCCGTACCCCATCGATTTTCACCGCGATTTCCTCTGCCGCGCGAGCGCTTTGGTTCGCCAGTTCTTTTATCTCATTGGCGACAACCGCGAAGCCCCGGCCCGCTTCGCCTGCGCTGGCCGCCTCGATCGTCGCATTCAGCGCCAACAGATTCGTCTGTTCGGCGATCCTCTTGATCATCGCCGTCACCTTGCCGATTTCATTGGCCGATGCGCCAAGCTGGTGCATGGTATCGCTGGCGGATTTGGAAAGTCCCATGGCTTCGCTGGCGACATGGGAAGTTGTGACGGTGTTATGCGCCACTTCGCGTATGGAATGAGACATCTCCTCTACCGACGCCGCGATGGAATGCATATTCGCCGACATCTGCTCGGACGTGCTTGAAACCGTATTGGCGTTCACGCTTGCCTCTTCCACGGCGGCGGCCATCGAATTGATGTTCGCCGACATCTGTTCGGTCGCGCTGGCGACCCCCGCCGCCTGTTGCGACATTTGTTCGGAACTGGATGCCAGTTGCGTCGACACGGCAGAAAGTTCTTCCGCCGAGGCCGCCACGGTACGCGAGTTTTCCCCGATTTCCTTGAACATGCCGCGCAGTTCTTCCACCATGCCGTTAAAGGTTGAACCCATGACCCCGATCTCATCGTGGCTGATGACCGGAACTTCCCTTGTAAAGTCACCTTGGGCCACTTCTTTGATAGCTTCCACCATGTTGTTAATGGGGTGAGTAACTGAGCGCGAGAGGGTGTACGCCAATATCACGGCAAGAATAAAACCGATAATGGAGGCGCCTGTAATGAGCAGGGAAAGTATTTTTGCCTGTGTTGCCGCGCGATCTGACTCTTCATGGGCATCATGCGCGTTCTTTTCGACCTGGGCCTCGATTTCAGACAATGCGGTGGTCATTTTCTCGGCAGCCGGGTCGAATTTTTCCATCACCACGTTTCCGCCGGCGGGGCCATCCTTGATGTATGCGGCGGCCATTGTGCGTCCCACGTCGTAATAGACCTCGAAGGTTTTGTCGAGGTTTTTCAGAGCCTCTTCAGTGGGGGTGCCGGCGAAAAGTTGTTTCAATTTGTTGCTGTCCTCGCGGAAAAGCGCCGCGTACTTTTCAGCTTCTTTGAAACCGTCATCCATACCCGGAGCGGCCCGCGTGGCGCTTATGTCGGTCAGAAACTGCTGAACCTGCACCACTTCCAGCTTCATGGCGCCGGAAAGGTCGCGCATGTTCGATGAGGTTTTCAAATTTGCGGCTATCGTGGCGGAACGTGCCGCCTGGTAAATCGAAAAGCCGTTGAGTGTCACGAGCAATAGACAGAGAATTCCAAAGCCCCAATAGATCTTCTTTATTGCGTTCATTTCCCACTTTCTCCCAGTATGAAGCAGACGAAACCGCTGATTGGCGGTTCCTACTAAATTTACGGAGTATCAATGAAATTCTTAATGATACTAACACTTTTTGGGCAATCGCGCATCTTGGGGGCCAACTGGGGCTATAGCAACGGTTTTATAGTTGCGTTTAATAGTGCTAGGATAAACGGGTTTAAAATCGGGGGATCTTCGTTTTTCGGGAAGGGGTTTCTTAGTGGGCATTCTTGAATGTGCGGCGATGTCTTTAATTCTCATGATATTTTTCGCTGCGCCCACTTTCGCCGAAGAAGAGAAAACCGCCATGCCAAATGCAGCCGACCCTCTGCGATATCCAAAATGCAAGAAGGGGATTATGGCAAAGGCTCTTTCGTCGCGCAGGGAAAGTGATAGGATTACAGCGGTTATGAACGAGGGAAACCACCAGTTTTTGGGAGGGGGGATGTTTAGATGAGTATGTTTAAGTGCGCGGCCTTGGCATCAATCTTCATTGCATTTTTCGCGGCGCCGGTCTTGGCCGAAGAAGAGAAAGCGCCAAAATGGTATGATACGTTGACGGTCGGTGGCGGCGTTACCACAATTGTTCAGACATCCAGCGGTAATAATGACCCGGCGGACCGCAACAGCGGCGACAATATCGATTTTACCAATTCCGTTGATATCGGAATTGAAGCCGACGTCGGGCCGGATCAGAAGCTGTCTATTGCTCTTGAGGCCGGAATTGGAAATGGTCTTACGGGCCGCGTGGGATCCAGCACCTTCCGCCCCAACTACGACGCCTATCCTACGACCTATTCAAATACCGGAGGGGCCCAACAGCAGGGGCTTACCGTCTCGCAAGCATATTATCAGGGAGCGTTCTTCGACCACACCGTCATGCTGATGGTGGGCCGCATGGATTGCCATTCGATGGTTGACCAAAATGCGTTCGCCAACTCAGAAACTACCCAGTTTATCGGCGGTCCGTTTGTCCGGACGCCGGGAGCGCTGTACCCGGAAGTGGGGCGGAATGGCCAGTATTACGCCAACGGTGTTACGGTGGTGTTGACTCCGAATGAGCTTTTTGAAGTTACCCTGATGGCGGCTAACGGTGAAAGTGACAAGGCGGGGAACGGCGGACATACTGCCGGTCAGCTCAACATCAGGCCGAAAATGAACGGTCAACCGGGTGATTACCGCTTTTACATCCTGCAGGATGATCGGACTTATGCCGACATCACTACCGGTGATTTAAAAGCTTCTGTTGCCTACGGTGTCAGTTTCGATCAGTTTTTGTCGGATGATATCGGATTCTTCTTCCGCTATTCGCATCAGGATCCCAAGCTTCAGATCGTCGATAGCAATGGCACCGCTCTCGGTATCGATCCGTTGGAAGCGATCATGTCCGGCGGTTTCCAGTTCTCCGGATCGTTGTGGAACCGCGAGGCGGATGCGGTAGGGATTGGATATGCCACTGGC
>JAKAGL010000113.1 GCA_021815535.1 bacterium | reverse complement strand
AGGCGCAATTCATTGTGCCGGTAATCCGTATCGGATTATTGCAAAATAACTTCTTTTATCGGTTTTCACGCTTAACTTTCTTGCATTTCTTGCAATGCCGCCAGCGGCATCGGATCCTTCACAACAGCCAAACGTCCCAACCGCATCATCACTTCCAATTATTCCACCCGCGCTTGCCTCTGTATGGGATTTCGGGGGTGAGATCTTGCTCGTTGGCTCTCTCGATAAATTGGGTACGCATATAGAAGGAGCGAACCGGCGTCAGGAGTGACTCCGCTTCTAGGGGGAAACAGCGGGAGAGGGTCGGTCTACAGGGCCGACGACATGCGGGTACCACAGGATTCATCCTGTGGTTGTTTCCGAAGGAAACAACAAAAATCATGGCTCTTGCAAGCCAACAGCAGGTTGAAACCTGCTGTACCCGGCAAGACGAAGAGAGTTTTTGAAAAAATGACTGGACCCCCGCCTTCGCGGGGATGACATTAAGGATCACTTCAGCGTGTAGAAGGAGCGGTTACGCGAGGGGAGGAGCGATTCGCCGCCGCTCAGGAACTTGTCCACTTCGCGCGCGCACTCGCGCCCTTCGGCGATGGCGCTTACCACCAGCGATTGACCGGTGTGGCAGTCGCCCGCGGAAAAGACCTTTTTCACCGAGCTTTGATAATCGGCGCCGGTCTTCACGTTGCCGCGCTGATCCAGTTCCACTCCCAGCTCCTTCACGATGGAGGCGGGGTCGGTGTAGAGGAAGCCCATTGCGAGGAATACGGCATCCGCTTTCAGCGTCAGTTCGGTGCCGGGGAGTTCCTTGAATTTCATCCCTTCCCATTCCAGGCGGACCGCCTTGATGCCGGCGACGTTGCCTTTGCCGTCATCGATGAACTCTTTGGAGAGGATCGACCAATCGCGCGCACACCCTTCGGCCTGGGAAGATGAGGTGCTGAACATCCGGGGGCCGGGGTAGACCGGCCATGCGGTTTCAACGGTGCGCCCTTCCGGCGGCTTTGGCAGAAGTTCGATCTGCGTAACCGATGCGGCTCCCTGCCGGATAGAGGTGCCAACGCAGTCAGAGCCGGTATCGCCGCCGCCGATGACGACGACATGTTTTCCTTTAACGGTGATATCATCGCCGGCGGGTATTTTGTCGCCCGCCACGCGCATGTTGCTCTGTCCCAAAAATTCCATCGCGAAGCGGATCCCTTTGAGGTTGCGCCCCGGTATGGGGAGATCGCGCGGAATGGTCGCGCCGCAGGCCATCACCACCGCATCCGATTCTTCCAGTATCTTTTTGGCGGGGATGTTCACGCCGATGTTGGCGTTGGCCACAAACTTCACCCCTTCGTCTTCCATCAGCTTGACGCGGCGGTCGATGACTTTTTTATCCAGCTTGAAATCGGGGATGCCATAGCGGAGCAGGCCGCCTATGCGGCTTGCCCGTTCGTATACGGTGACGGCGTGGCCTGCTTTGTTCAACTGGTCGGCGGCGGCAAGCCCCGACGGGCCGGAGCCGATGACGGCAACTTTCTTGCCGCTCCGCTTTGCCGGGGGAACCGGTTTGATGAAGCCGTTTTTCCATGCTTCTTCGATGATGGAGTATTCGATGCTCTTGATGGCGACCGGCGGGCTGATGATGCCCAGCACACAGCCCGCTTCGCACGGGGCGGGGCAGATGCGGCCGGTGAACTCGGGAAAGTTGTTGGTGCTCCAGAGCGATTGAAGCGCATCTTCCCAGCGTCCTTTGTAGACGAGGTCGTTCCAGTCCGGTATCAGGTTGTTGAGCGGGCAATTTGGGTGGCAGAAGGGAGTGCCGCACTCCATGCAGCGCGCTCCCTGGTCCTGCACCTGCTCCTTGGAGAGCGGCAGGAGGAATTCGCTGTAATTCTTCACCCGTTTTTCAACGGCGTCATACTGATGCGTTTGGCGCCCAAATTCCTTAAAGCCGAGTATTTTGCCCATCGTCAGTTCCTTGCCCCGGCGGCGGTTTTTTTGGTTTTTTCCGCGGCCATTTCGGCCAGCACGCGTTTGTATTCCACCGGCATCACCTTGATGACCTTCGTTTTCAGGTCATCCCACCCATCCAGCGCTTTTTTGCCGTAGAAGCTGCCGGTGAACAGCAGGTGCCGTTCTATCATCCCTTTCACGGCGGCCTCATCCGCGGCGTCCATTTTTTCCAGCGCCACCATTTCCGTGTTGATGCGCTGGCGGGCCATGCCGCTGTCGTCCAGTATATAGGCAATACCGCCGCTCATGCCGGCGGCGAAGTTCTTTCCGATGGGGCCGAGGATGACCACGCGTCCGCCGGTCATGTACTCGCAACCGTTGTCGCCCACGGCTTCCACCACCACGTCGGCGCCGGAGTTGCGCACGCAGAAGCGCTCGCCCGCGCGGCCCCGTATGTAGGCTTCCCCTTTGGTGGCGCCGTAGAACGCGACATTCCCCACGATGATGTTTTCGTGCGGATTGAAGACGGATTTATGCGGCGGATAAAAAATCAGCCGCGCCCCCGATAGTCCCTTGCCAACGTAATCGTTCGCTTCGCCTTCCAGTTCCAGCGTAATGCCGCGCGCGCCGAACGCGCCGAAGCTTTGCCCCGCGGAACCGCTGGCCTTGATGCGGATGGTGTTGTCTGGCAATTCCTCTTCGCCGTACGCGCGGGATATTTCCGCCGAGAGCATGGCCCCGAAGGTGCGGTTCACGTTGCGGATGCCGATGGAGATGGATACCGGTTTTTTACCGTCAAGCGCCGGTTTGGCCTGGCGGATAAGCTGGTGATCCAGCGCGGCATCGAGGCCGAAATCCTGGGTATCGCTGCAGTATGAGGCGCATCCGGCCGATTCGGCCTTCATCAGGATGCGGTCCAGTTTCACATGCTTGGCTTTCCAGTGGGTGATCCCCTCTTTGGCCTTCAACATATCGGCGCGGCCCACCATTTCATTCACGGTGCGGAAGCCGAGTTGCGCCATCAGTTCGCGCAGTTCCTGCGCGAGGAACATGAAGTAGTTGACGACATGCTCCGGCTTGCCGGTGAAGTTCTTGCGCAGATCGGGATCCTGCGTGGCGACGCCGACGGGGCAGTTGTTCAAGTGGCATTTGCGCATCATGATGCAGCCGCTGACGACGAGGGCGGATGTTGCCGCGCCCCATTCTTCGGCGCCCAACAGCGTGGCGATGGCGATGTCGCGTCCCGTCAGCACCCGTCCGTCCGTTTGCACTACGATGCGCGAGCGGAGGTTGTTCCGCATCAGCACCTGATGCGTTTCCGCAACGCCGAGTTCCCAGGGAAGTCCCGCCCGTTTTATGGACGAAATGGGGGAGGCGCCGGTGCCGCCGTCGTGGCCGGAAATGAGCACCGCCTCCGAGTGTCCTTTCGCCACGCCGGCCGCCACCGTGCCGACGCCGGCTTCAGAGACCAGCTTCACATTGATGCGCGCGTTCGCGTTGGCGTTCTTCAGGTCAAATATCAGCTGCGCCAGATCCTCGATGGAGTAGATGTCGTGGTGCGGCGGCGGCGAAATAAGGCCGACCCCCGGCGTGGAATGCCGCGTGGCGGCAATGACTTTGTCGACTTTGGGGCCGGGGAGCTGTCCGCCTTCGCCCGGCTTGGCCCCCTGGGCCATCTTGATCTGTATCTCGTCGGCGTTCACCAGGTAATTAGAGGTGACGCCGAACCGGCCCGACGCAACCTGTTTTATGGCGCTGCGGGCGGAATCGCCGTTGGAGAGCGGCTTGAAGCGCGCGGGGTCTTCGCCCCCCTCGCCGCAGTTGCTTTTCGCGCCGATGCGGTTCATGGCGATGGCGATGGTCTCGTGCGCTTCCTTGCTGATGGAGCCGAAAGACATGGCGCCGGTGAAGAAGCGTTTGACGATGTTTTCGGCCGGCTCAACCTGTTCCAGCGGCACGGGAGCGGCCGCCTTAAAATCCACGAGGCTTCGGATGGTGTTGATGGCGCCATTCTGGCCGTTCACCATCGCGGTATATTTCTTGAACAGGGGATAATCGCCCAGGCGCGTGCTCTTCTGGAGTGTCTGGATCATCTCGGGCGAGTAGGTATTGTCTTCGCCGCGCGCGCGCCAGTTGTAGAAACCGCCCGGATCAAGGGCGAGCCGCCGCGTGCCGGTAACGTTGTCCGGCCATGCGTAGCGGTGCTTCATCAGCGTTTCCTGGGCCACTTCCTCGATGCCGATGCCGCCGATGCGCGACGGGGTACCGGTGAAGTATTTTTCCACGAACTCTTCAGACAACCCCACGGCTTCGAATATTTGCGCGCCGATGTAGGACTGGATGGTGGAAATGCCCATCTTGGAGATGATCTTGAGCAGTCCTTTGTCGACGCCCTTCATGTAGTTGTATTCCGCCGCTTCGGGGGTCACGCCCTTATCCAGCGTGCCGGTGCGGTGCATCTCTTCGATGGTTTCAAACGCGAGGTAAGGGTTGACCGCGCTGGCGCCGTATCCCAGCAGCAACCCGAAGTGGTGCACCTCGAACGCTTCGCCGGTTTCGATGATGATGCCGCAGCGCGTGCGGCCGCCCGCGCGTATCAAATGGTGGTGAACCGCCGCCACCGCCAGAAGCGACGGGATGGCCGCCTGTTCCGGCCCGATCGTGCGGTCCGAGAGGACGATGATGCTGTCGCCGCGCTCGACCGCTTGCATGGCGCGGGCGCATACGTCGGCGAGGGCTTTTTCAAGCGAACCCGGCCCGCCCTTTGCGTCAAACGTGATCGGAATGTTGGCGGCGCGGAACCCGTCCACGTTGATCTGCCGCAGTTTTTCCAACTGCAGGTTATTCAGCACGGGATGGGGAAGCTCGACCACCTGTACCCGGTTGTCGCGTCCCGGTTCGCGCAGGATCTGGCCCACTTTGCCGATGAACGAAACCAGCGACATCACGTTCAGTTCGCGTATCGGGTCGATGGGCGGATTGGTGACCTGCGCGAAGAGCTGGTAGAAGTAGCTGAACAGCATCTGCGGCCGGCTGGAAAGAACCGCCAGCGGCGTGTGCGCGCCCATGGAACCTATCGGTTCCGCGCCGGTGTTGGCCATGGGGGCGATGACGACCTTGATGTCTTCCTCGGTGATGCCGAAGGCGGCTTGCCGCTGGACAAGCGTTTCACGCTCGGCCTTGAATTCCGGCTTGGCATCGCGCATCTGGGACAAGGTGATCTTGCCGTCCTCGAGCCATTTTTCATACGGTTTTTCGGCGGCGATCTTTTCCTTTATTTCCCGGTTACTGATGATCCGGTGTTCATCGACGCTGGCGAGGAACATGCGGCCCGGGCGCAACCAGCCTTTGCGGGTGATCTTTTCTTCGGGATAGTCCAGCACGCCCGCTTCCGACGCCATGACGAGGATGCCGTCATCGGTTTCCATGAAGCGGGAAGGGCGCAGGCCGTTGCGGTCGAGCGTGGCGCCGATGATGTGGCCGTCGGTGAAGGCGACGGCGGCGGGGCCGTCCCACGGCTCCATCAGCGTGGCGTGATATTCGTAGAACGCGCGCAGTTTGGGATCCATCTCCTCGTCGGTGGTCCACGCTTCGGGAATGAGCATCATCATGACGTGCGGCAGGCTGCGGCCGCTGAGGTGCAGCAGTTCCACCACATTGTCCAGGGTGGCGCTGTCGGACTGCTTTTCGTTGATGATCGGCACCAATTTGTCGATCTCGTCTTTGGTAAAGAGATCGGCCTCAAACACCGCTTCGCGCGCTTTCATCCAATTGATGTTGCCGCGCAGGGTGTTGATCTCACCGTTGTGCGCAAGGTAGCGGAACGGATGGGCCAGCCGCCATGTGGGGAACGTGTTGGTGGAAAACCGGCTGTGGACAAGCGCCAGGGCGCTTTCATACGCCGTGTCCTGCAGATCGGGGTAATACTGTTTGAGCTGGGCGGTGGTGAACATCCCTTTGTAGGCGATGGTCCGGCTGGAAAGCGTGAGGCAGAAGAAGATATTGCTTCCCTTGATGCCGGAGTTGAGCACGGTCTTCTTGGCGTATTTGCGCAATACGAAGAGTTTGCGTTCAAAAGCCAGCTCGTCCGCGGCGGAAACCGGCCGCCCGATGAAAGCCTGCTCCATAAACGGCTCCGCCGATTTGGCGGTTTCGCCGATGCCGCTGTTGTCCGTCGGCACAGTGCGCCAGCCTAGCACGTTCAGGCCGAGTTCGGCGGCGCATTTGTTGAAAAGGGCCTTCACCTGATTGCGTGATGCGCCATCCTGCGGAAGGAAAACGATCCCCGCGCCATAGTCTCCCGGCGCGGGAAGCGTGATGCCGAGTGCAGCGCATTCTTTCCTGAAGAATGCGTCAGGGATCTGCGTTACGATGCCGGCGCCGTCACCGGTGAGCGGGTCGGCCCCGACCGCGCCGCGGTGCTCCAGATTTTCCAGTATTTCGAGTCCCTTGGCGACGATGCCGTGGGTGCGGTTCCCTTTCAGGTTGGCGATAAAACCGACGCCGCATGCATCATGTTCAAAACGGGGATCGTACATGCCGTGTGCTTGGCGCAGTTGTTCCTCGATCTTCACTACTCGTGCTTCCTTATATATAGGGGAGATGTTATCTCCCGCAGCAAGCCGCGGACGGCCAGCCAAACCATCAATTTACAGACGGGCAATTATATAACATTTCGCCGAAAGTGAAGTAAAGGATTGCATATTTTTTAAAAATAATTTGCGGGCGGACGCGGGGAAAAAACCGTTTGGCATCGTCAGTGACGGAGGCCAAAACGGAAAAAAGCCGGCGGTGCGCGCTACCGTTTGCCGTTGCCGCCGGAAATGCCCCCCGAAACGATCAGCGCCATCACCGCTCCGCTCGATGCGTCTATAGGCGTCACTTGCTCCTTGGGCACCACGATAAGGTTCCCTGCGAAGTTGTAACTTTGTGGCAAATAGACCGCCACTTTGTCCTTCAGGCCGATGTGTTCCAATGACTCCAATGTCACGAAGCCGATCACCGATACGCAGCCGGGCGAAAGCGACACCAGCACCGGTTTATCGAAACTTTTCTTGGAGCCGACAAAGGCTTCCATCAAATCCTTGATGGACTGGTACAGCATTTTGACGAAAGGGAGGCGGGTGAACAGGGCGTCGACCCGTTTGCCCACGGTGCGGGCAAGGTAGTTGGATGCGAAAAACCCGGTGAGCGTGATAAAGGAAGCGGTGAGTACCAGCCCCATGCCGGGGATGGGGGTAGGATTGAGCCGGTCGATCAGTTTCGCGATCCAAACAATGACGTAAAGGGTGATCGCGACCGGGGCTACCAGCAAAAGTCCCTCGAAAAAGTAACGGGTGATCCTGTTCATAATGCTCCTCAGCGCGGAATGGGCGGATATGTTTTCCGTAACGGGATCTCCGATCTTACCCTTTTTTCCGGACCGAAGGAAGCGTCGCCGGCCGGCGGTTTTCTTGCCGCCGGCCGGCGCATTTACTTCTAGAAGGAGAGAGTGATGTCGGCGTCGGCCGAGTAATCGAGGTAGGTGCCCGCGCCGCCGATCTCAATACCATCGATGAGGTCCTCTCTCTTGATCCCCATCACGTCCATCGTCATCTGGCATCCGATCATGCGAACGCCGGTCTTTATGCAAGTGTCCAGCATCTTTTGAACCGGCATCACGTTTGCCTTGGCCATCCAGCCTTTCATCATACCGGTCGCCATGGCGGTCATACCGGGAAGCACGCC
>JAKAGL010000112.1 GCA_021815535.1 bacterium | reverse complement strand
TCCGATCTGGAGGGAAATTTTAAGAATAATGAAAGGGACGCCCCCAAGCCGCCGCATGCCCCCTTAAGACGCGTTCGGCGGGTTGAGAGAAGAGATGTCAAAGCCGGCTGAACGCGGACTGGGCGGCGGCAATGGTTTTGGCGATATCCGCATCGCTATGCGCCAACGACATAAACCCCGCCTCGAATTGTGAAGGGGCAAGGTAGATACCGTTCTCCAGCATCAGGCCGAAATATTTGGCGAACTTTTTTGTGTCTGATGTTTTGGATGAAGGATAATCGAATACCTTTTTATCAGTGAAAAAGAGCGAAAACATCGCCCCCACCCGGTTGCTGGTAGTTTTGTGCCCGGCCTTTTGGGCGGCGGCCGCAAGGCCATCGGCCAGTTTTTTGCTCTTCTGTTCAAGCTGGTCGTATACGCCGGGGGCTTTCAAAATATTCAAGGTGGCAATCCCTGCCGCCATAGCCAGCGGATTGCCGCTCAGCGTTCCGGCCTGATAGACCGGCCCTTCGGGCGCCATCATTTTCATGATATCCCGGCGTCCCCCAAAACAGCCGACCGGCAGACCGCCGCCGATGATCTTGCCCAGCGTGGTGAGATCGGGCGTCACGCCATAAAATTGCTGTGCGCCGCCGTAAGCCAAACGAAAGCCGGTAATGACCTCGTCAAATATGAGCAGTGCGCCATGTTTATCGCATAGCGCACGAAGCCCTTGCAAAAAGCCGGGTTCCGGTATCCACACCCCCATGTTGCCGACCACCGCTTCCAGGATCACGCAGGCGATCTTGCCGGGCTGCGCGGCGAACAGCTCTTCAACGCTCTTCAGATCGTTGTATTTCGCGGTCAGGGTGTTGTTGGCAATCCCGGACGGTACACCGGGGCTGTCCGGCAAGCCAAGCGTTTCCACCCCGCTGCCGGCTTTCACCAGCATGCTGTCGCCGTGGCCGTGATAGCATCCCTCAAACTTGAGTATCATGTCGCGCCCGGTGAATCCGCGCGCGAGGCGGATGGCGCTCATCACCGCCTCTGTGCCGCTGCTGACCATGCGGCACATCTCGATCGAGGGTACGGCATCGATAACCATTTGGGCCAATTCTATTTCGCGCTCGTGCGGTGCGCCGAAACTGGTGCCGTCCTGCGCCGCTTTGGCTATGGCGGCCAAAATGCGCTCATCGGCGTGGCCGGTGATCATCGGCCCCCACGAGCCCACGTAGTCAATATACGTGCGGCCATCTACATCGGTGATGGTGCTTCCTTTGGCGCGCTTGATGAAAATGGGGTCGCGCCCCACGCTTTTGAAGGCGCGGACGGGGCTGTTCACCCCGCCGGGCATCAGGGTTTTTGCTTGTTCAAACAGTTCCTTTGAGCGGCTCATGTGTATTCCTTACTGCTTCTTCGGGTTCAGATATTTGCCAATGATCGGCTTTAGCGCCAATTTGGTCTTCGGCGGAATTTTCTTCGGGTCGGTCATGATGGTGTGCGCCAGCATATGATTGCACCCGGCAGGGCAATCGGCGTCATCATCGATCTTCGCCACCGCTTCCTTGATGATCTTTTGAGACATTTCCACGTTCTTGTGGATGATCTCCAGAATGGCGGCGGTGCTCACCTCTTCATGCCCTTCGTACCAGCAGTCGTAATCAGTGGAGAGGGCGATGGTAACATAACAGAGTTCCGCCTCGCGCGCGAGTTTGGCTTCGTTGAGATTGGTCATGCCGATGACGGAGGCGCCCCACGACCGGTACATGCGCGATTCGGCGCGGGTGGAGAACTGCGGCCCCTCCATGTTCACATACGTTCCGCCCACATGGGTGACGGCCCCGGCCCGCTTTGCTGCCGCCGAGGTGATGCCGATGAGGTGTTTGCAAACAGGGTCGGCGAAGGAAACGTGGGCCACCACCCCGTTGCCGAAGAACGTGCTGGTGCGGGCGAATGTGCGGTCGATGAACTGGTCCGGGAACACAATATGCCCCGGTTCGATCTCTTCCTTGAGGGAGCCGACGGCTGAGACGGAGAGGATCTTTTTCACCCCCAGCATTTTGAAGCCATAGATGTTGGCGCGGAAATTAAGTTCGCTGGGGAGTATCCGGTGGCCCCTGCCGTGGCGGGGAAGGAAGATCAGCTCCTTGCCGTTCAACTCTCCGAAGACGTAATCATCGGAGGGGTTGCCAAACGGGGTTTTGAGCTTTTTGGTTTTTTTTATCTTCAGCTCTTTCATGCCGTAAAGGCCGCTGCCGCCTATAACACCTATCGCCATATATCGCGCTCCGTGAATTGGGTTTGGTGGAAAAAGGAACGAGCGGGACTATTCCCGCTCCGCCTTTTGTTCGCTGATTTTCTTTTCGATTTCGCCCAACAGGAAGCGAAGCTCGGTGATTTGACCGGCGGCCTTGTCGATGATCTTTTCCTCGGAGGAAAGGACCTTGAGCTTGGTCTTGATGTCTTCAGCGAGAATGTTCAGATCGTTCAGCCGCTGTTCGGTGCGGTTGATAAGCACCATACGGGAGTTGAGCACGTCGATCTTGGTTTCGGCTTCGTCCATAATGGCCGAGAGCGACCTGATCTTGTCCGAGATCTCCCCGAATGATTCCTGATGCTTGGCGATCTTCCGCTCCTGCGAACGGAGATCCTCTATCTGCGAGGTGAGGACGAGAATGTCTTCCTGGACTTTCTTGATAAGCGCCTCTTCCTTGCCGATCTGGTCGGCCTGGCGCGAGGTCTTTTCCATCATGTTACCAAGCATGTTAAGCCGCTTTTCGGTTTCGAGAAGGAGTTCTTCCTCGTCGCGGATATTCCCCAGCCGTTTTTCCAGATCATCCAGCCGGGTCTGCATGCCATTCAGCCGGTCTTCGGAGCCGGCGAGCTGCTGACTGCGCGTTACCAGCCCGTTTATCTGGCCATCGACCTTGTCAACCACCGGCATAAGCTCTTCTTTGGCCTTGATGATCCCCTGCAGGAGATTGTTCCCTTCCCGCACCTCTTCAAGTTTGCCCGATACGTTTTCCTCGATAACCACCAGCTTGCTGCCAAGCATCTGGAGGCGCCGTTCCTGGGCATCGATAACGCTTTTTTCGCGCGTGATATCCAATATCTTTTCTTCCACCTGGCGGGTGATCTCGCGCAGGTCTTCCACCTTTTTGTCGAGGTTCTCAAGAAATTCGACTTTTTTGTTGATGCGGTCCGCTTTCAGCGTAGCGTCTTCGATGTAGTAATCGAGGCCATCCAGCTTTTTCTCTAGTTTTTCGACCAACCCCTTGCGCTGGAGCTGATTTTCCATCTTCACATCAAGGTTGATAACCGTTGAAGAGAGGGCGTTGACCTTTTTCTCCACTTGGTCGACGATATTGCGGCGTGCGGAGAGGTCGTTTATCTGGGCGTTGAGCACTTCGTGCATGCTGGCCATTTTCTTGAGCTTCACTTCGATATCTTCACTGATCTTGATATCTTCGCGGAAACGTTGGAGTTTGAGTTCGAGATCGTCCGCCTCTTGCTGGAAGCGGGCCATTTTTTCACGGGCGCCTTCCACCGCACCCATGTCGTCTTTAAGTATTTTCATCTTGTTGCCGATGGAATCGATAAGGAACACGTTGAGCTTGTTGATCTTTTCCTCGGTGGCCGCAACCACATCCTTGTCTTCGCGGACGCGGGTGATATTCACTTCCAGCTCGCTGTTCATCTCTTCCAGCTGCTTGAGCTTGCCGCTGATGCGTTTGATCATGTCTTCTTTCATCATGATATTGCCGGTTTCCACACGCAGCGCATTCATATCCTTGATCAGCTGGGCCACATCGCGGTTCATCTGGGTCACCAGCGCGTTCTGGCGCAGCAGATCCTCGCTGCTCGTCTGCAGGCGGCCGATGGTCTGCCCGATCTTTTCGATGTCTTTCCCGTAGCCGTCGATCTCTTCCTTCTGGCGGGCGATGCGGCCGATCTTTTCTTCCAGCTCGCGGCTGACGCCTTGTAAACGGCCAATCTGTTCGTCAGAGGTTTTAAGCAGCCCCTTGAAGTTTTCGATATCCTGCATCCGGTCGGCAACCTTGTCCAGCATCTCTTCGAGGCGGATGACGTTTTTTTCGGTCTGTTTGACCAGCTTGTTCTCTTCGGTGAGCTTCTTGACCTTGGCTTCCATGTCCCAGATCAGGATGTTGAGTTTGCCGGCCTCTTCGTTGGCTTTTTCCACCACCAGCCGCTGCTGGTTCAACGCCTTTACCTTGCTTTTTACATGCTCGGCGATCAGCGAAACCTCATCCACCGCCATGCGGTGCTCGTGCAGACGCCCGACGCTTTCTTCCACGCCGGTGGAGATATCTTTCACGCGGATCTCAAGATTCCGCAGTTCCTCGAATTTCCCCCCCATCTTTTCGGCGAATTCGCTGAAAAAGGGAATTTTGCTTTCGAGATTTTTCATCGTGGTGACATTCAGATTCACCTTCTCGATGTTGTTCTGGATATATTCAACAAGGAGGTTGAGGCTCTTGCGTTGTGCGTCGGCTTCTTTTACCAGTTCCGCAAAACGGTTAATATCTTCCCGCGTGAGCTGCGAGCTCCCCTGCGCGGCTATCTTTTCCTGTTCCATTGACCAACAACCTCCTTAAAGACGAAACGAATATCGCCGCATGTGCAGGCATTATGCCCTCCTCGGACGATATGCCGGGGATGTCGGCTCTGACAGAAGCCCTTCCCCCAACTCCTCTTTAAATCACGTAATCCGCTTTGACAGTAGCTAAGCAGATTTTCTTAATCAAATCAAGTACTTTTACATGTTCGGGGTGCACTTGATACTCTTTCAACCGTTCAGTATCCTCAAAAACGGAGTTCAAGACGATGTGGTAAGAATTGTGGGCATGAACAACGTCAAAAGCAACCTCCGCTTCTTTCATCAGCCCGCCGGTATTGTGCAAAAGGGCCGCCAGTTGCCGCGCCAATTCCTTCCCATCCGCATCGGGAACGCCGTCTTTTAGCTTAAAAAGTACAATATGGCGGATCACTTAATTCACCCCGCGATCCGTTTTTTTTGGGAGGCGGCTTCAATCAACCTTTTCATGCTGGCGACGGCGGAAGGAAACCCCACATAAATCGATTGTGCCACGATACTGTGGCCGATGTTCAGCTCCTCCACCCCTTCAATGGCCGCGATGGAAGTGACATTCCGGTAGTTCAACCCGTGGCCGGCATGCAGGATCAGCCCCAGATTGCGCGCCGTATATGCCGCACGTTGCACATCGCGCAGGGTTTTGGCGGTATCCTTATCGCTGACGGCTTCGCTGTAGGCCGCGGTGTTAATCTCCACGGCCACTGCATGGGTCTCGGCACACGCTTCAATCTGCCGCTGATCGGGATCTATGAAAAAAGAAAGGGTTATGCCGGCGGCGGAGAAGGTCTTGGTCAAATCCCGGTAAAACTCCGGGCGTGCCGCCACGTCCAACCCACCTTCAGTAGTCAATTCCTGCCTCCGCTCCGGCACGATGGTAACCTGTTCTGGCCGGACATTGAGGGCGATGGCGATGATCTCATCTGAAGCGGCCATTTCAAGATTCAGGCGGCAACCGGGAAGTTTGCGGATCGCAAATAAATCCGCATCCTGAATGTGGCGGCGGTCTTCGCGGAGGTGGACGGTGATGCAGGAAACCCCTTCCTCCAGCGCCATTTTCGCGGCCGCCGCCGGATCGGGATAGGCCGCGCGGCGCGCCTGGCGCAATGTGGCCACATGATCAACGTTTACGCCCAGTTTTGCCATAATCCGTAAGGATTGTACCGCAAATATCAAGCCTGGAATACCGAAGATATTTGAGTTGGCAGGATAACGGCCAAAAAACGATTTTCAAATAATACCTAAGTATTCGCCGTGATATAGTTCGACAGGGTGTATTGAGGAGTGGCCATCTATATTGCATGGATGGCATCGGAATCCCGCCGTGGGAACGGCGGATTAACTGGGGCGGAAATGCCGATGAAAAAAGTACCCGCAAAAACCGTTTTTGTCCGTATGCAAAGACTGGCGCTCCTTGTTTTCCTTCTCGCATTCGGCCTCGCCGCCGTCCTCATGTTGGAAGAGCGCACGGAAATGCGGAGGGCGGAACACTACCGCCTGATGGATAAGGTGGCGGGCTACCTGAATAACGCGGCCAGTTATCATGCGCTGGAACGCGGAATCGGCAACACCATTCTTGGCACGGACTTTCCAACCTCCGCCATGATCCAGCGGTTCGATGAAATCGGCGGGAAGGGCGACGTGGAGACCAGTAACGCGATGACGGACCTCATCGAATATCTAAAGCTGGATTCCGACAGGGATGTGGAACGCCAGGAGGTCCTATGGAAGCAGCGCCTGGCGGAGCTTGATGCCGCACGGAAAAGGATCATTGCGCACAACATCAGATCGGAGGAGTGGGTGGCCGCCGCATCCGCCAATATTGAAGCCGAATTCCAGCTTCGCGATACCGTATTCGCCCCCCACGAGATCGGCGAAAAGATCATGTACTACAACATTGTGATCCGTTCCAATATCGCCAAACTGTGCGAATACGCCGGACGCGAGCGGGCGCTTCTGGGAAGATTTATCGCGGCGGGACAGCCCATTCCGCCGGAAACCGGGGAAACTCTGAAAGCTTACCGGGTTATTGTGGATGAAGCCGCCGCAAAAGTAATGGAACTCCGCAAACTGACTGAAACCCCGGCCCCATTACGGGCGGCCATCGATAATTTTGAAATGGTCTTCTTAACGGATTATGAAAACACCCGCAAATCGGTGTACGCCGCATCGGCGTCACGCTCACCGTACCCCCTTTCGGGGGAAGTTTGGCTTGAAAAAGCGACCGATGCCATCAACTCCGGGCTGGAAATATCCCGTGCGGTGGGTGATATATCAAGGGGCGGGGTAGATGAAATACGTGGCCGTGCGGTTTTCCGTGCCGGCTTTTATTTGCTGGTGTTTCTGGCGGCATTGGCCCTATTCGGCCTTATTCTTTGGCAAAAGGCGGCCCACGGCAAACTGGAAATTGAAAAAAGCGAAGCCGAAAAGGCGACAGAAACGAAGAACAAACTCCTTGCGCTTGTCGCGCATGACCTGCACGGTGGTTTCAGTACCATCCTTTCCCTGTTGAAACGGGCCGGAAGCGGTCCTGAATCCGTGTCCAGCGAATACCGTTCCACCATCTCCCGGGTTTTGCAGATCGTTGAAAACCTGATGCGGATGACCGATGAGATCCTAAGCGTAAACCGCATCACGAGCGGCACGCTGGGGGTGAAGAGGGAATTTATGGACGTGCGGCGTACCGTCGACCTGGTGTTCGAGCGGATGGCCCAACAGGCCGAGGAAAAAGGAACCACCCTGGTAAACGCGGTACCCGCCGGCATGCGGTTCTATGCCGATCCCAACCTGATGGAGGAGGTGTTTCACAACCTGATTAACAACTCCATCAAATTCTGCAAAAAGAATGAAGGACGGATCGAAGTGGGCACCGTTTTTGGAAAAAACGGGGTTGTCACCGTTAAAGACAACGGCATCGGCATTCCGGAAACGCTGATGGGAAGGATCTTCAAACATGAGGAAAAAACCTCCCGCACTGGCACGGCGGGCGAACGGGGAACGGGGATGGGCCTCCCTTTGGTCAGTGACATTATCGGCGCACACGCCGGCCAAATTACCGTGGAGTCGACCCCGGGAAGCGGAAGCACATTTACGATCACCCTGCCGTACCGCCGCCCCTATGCCGCGATCATGTGCGACGACACCCAGT
>JAKAGL010000111.1 GCA_021815535.1 bacterium | reverse complement strand
TCTGCGCCGTGAGCGATTTCCCGATGGACCACGTGCGCTGCACGGAGCTCAGCCTCGACGCGTGGCCGATGCCGGAGGACGAGAAGGCGTGGCTGCGCGAGCAGGCGACGCAGGTGATGAGCAGGCCGGTCATCGAGATCCCGGAGGGGGCGGCGTCGGCGGACGACCTGTCCGCGGCCGACGCCGCGACCGTCGCCGAGCTGGACGTGCTCTTCTGGGGCGACATGGCAGGCCGGGTGAGCGGCGAGCTGGGCCGGAAGGAATTCGCCCATGCCTCCGCCTACTCCCATTGCCATAGCGCCGGCGGCACCTATTACACCAACACCTATGCCACCACCTTCACCGGTTTCGGCAATTCGGTGGTTATAAACGGAACTTCAATAACCACTACCATCAGCGGCACATTTGCCGAGTCGTGGTCCAATGCGGGGGTTGCAAGCTCCATCAGCGCTACGTATACCGGTTTCACCATTGCTATAACCGATGACGGCACCAACACCACGCTTTCGCCCAGCGGCACCGTTTCCATCGCCTACGTTCCCAGCAGTGTTTGCGCCGTAACGTCGGTGACGGTAGCCACCGTGACGCCCATCAACTTTGTGAACGCCACCGGCGCCACGAATGCCGGGCAGATAACGCTTAATACCACGACCACGGTAACGTTTAACGCAGACGGCACGGTATCGGTGAACGATGGAACCAATACCACAAACTTCGCCAACTCGTTCGATATGGGCAAGGAATGCCCCTTCGCGGTTCCGAACCCTGATACGGCGGCCCCGCCGGTCACCACCAGCACTACCACTACCGGTGTGACTGCAAGCACTATGACCGTGACCTCCGTGTCGCATGCGGGTACGATCACCGGCTCGCTGGCCTGCTACACCGACCTGCATGTGAACTTCTATAGCACCACAACCCCCACATCGACGACTGCGGGGACATGGAAAGTCGACTGGCACAACGGACTTGGCTGCACCAATCCCAGTACCTTCACCTTTGAAGAGGCGCAGGATATAAATAATGACGGCATTTGCGATGTGGGACTGGATATAAACGGTTCGGCCACGGATGATACTTCCGGCGGGTTGGAACACTTCACTGCCCTCACCTTGCCGACCGGATATTATGTCATCTCGATGAACAACTTCAGTTGTGCACTCGATACCGTCAACGATGTCAGCATACAGCTGGGAAACAACGTATACGGGCCATACACCTCGCCTGCCTATACCGCCACCGGTGAAGGTATCGATTTGGGCGCGTGGTTCCGCGTACGCGATGTTCGGGTGAATGCCGACGGGTCGGTCGACGTATTGGCGCCAGACACCACTCTGGAGCCGTGGCACACCGGCGCGTTCGGCATGGCGCCAAAATACGGTCCGAAACGCCGATAACCTTTCGCATCCATTGGGGGCCTGTGAAAACAGGCCCCCTTTTTTTTCGGTAGAGGCGACACTCCTGTCGCCTATGCAGATCGGCGGCAGGAGTGCCGCCGCTACCCGGATAGCGGTAGAAATACAACCGCTGCCCCGGAAAAAGGGGAATCAATCGGCGGCGGGAGTGACGCCGCCACCCCGATATTGGAATGCTTAAAACGCCGTCTGGAATTGAAGGGTAAAGATACCGTGGTTCTTCATGTCATACGTTGGGCCTTCCGCCTCGAAGCCGACGGACTCGTATTCAAACGTGATCTTTGATTCGTGCCCTTTTAGATAATAATTAGTGCCGATGGCCCACCGCTTCTGCTTGGCGCCGGGGGCGAGGCTGGAGGCGACCCAGTCGGTATAACGGAAATAGGGCTGCGTTCCGGCGGACAAATAGGCGGTGGTCAAAGTCCAGCCGGTTCCTTGAAGGTAAAATCCGTCTGTGCCGGTGCGGTCGGGATTTCCCCAATCGTACTTGTAATACGCGTAGAGTATGGTGAGTATGGTGTTGCCATCTCCCCCTTCCATGAGAAGATCGGAGCTCCATGCGGTATAAGGTGCGGGATTGCCGCTGGGGTCCAGCGAGACCCTATCCTGTTTATCGTATGAATATCCGACGGTGAAAACCCGCTGTTTCCCCAGATAGCTTTCCTTGTAGTAATAGGACGGCTCGGGATCCAGAAAGGCATAATGAACGCGCCACGTGGTGCGGAGCGTTTCGTCGCCCAATACCTGGCTCTTTGCCCCTTTACCCAGCGCGAAGCGGTATTGCAGCCCGCCCAGGTTGCCCCAGAGCACCGCGCCACGGTCACGCTTTTCATACAGGCCGGGGGATTCCAGCAACATGTTTTCCAAAATCGGGCGGTCTGGGCCTATGAAATATATGGGCGAGGTAAGCTGGTTGCGCGACACGGGCGGGAGGTAGATGCCCGTCATCAGGTGCAACGCCTCGGACATGTTCCATTGCACCCACGCATCGGCTGTTTGCATGCCGGTGCCCTGGGAATAGTTTTGGCCCAAGCGGCCCTGTTCCATCATCATCATGAATGAAAGGGCGGGAGTCACCTGTCCGGCGGCGAGCAGCTGTATGCGGCGCGCGAAGAAATCATAATTATTTCCCCCTTGCGAGGCGTCGCCGTTGACGGCGCCGGCCTGATCCTGCGCCAATACCGCGGCGGCCTGTATCCGGACGCTTACCGTGGCGAATGTATCATGGTCGATCTGAAGCGGGTAGCCCGCGGCGAGAGCGGCCGCCGGAAGCCAGAAAATTGCCGCCAATGCGGCGAAAAGAAAACAAAACCGGTTTTTCATCATTGCCCCCCAAAAGCCTCTACCGATATTGGGGCATAATAACACTTTCAAGGTAAATAGATCCCCTTAAATCATTCTCTTATGGAAAGATACTGTATTTTTTGCATATTTGTCAGATTACGGTACAATGGCAGTAACCCTATGATAGGACAAATGGAGAAGAATATGGCCACGGCCGTCCCCCCGGAACAGGATGAATCGCTTCCGAAAGCGCTGACGGTTCCATTTTTTTCGCAGGGGTTCAAAGAGGTGATCACCTCGTTTGTACAGAAGCTTCTGAAGGCCGGTGTGCCGCGCAATCAGATCAACAGCGCGCTGGCCGAAATGATGCCGGAGATCCAGCGCGTGGCGTCCACCGCTACCACCGCCTTCAACGAGCGGATGACCAAATACCTGCAGCGGCGGAAATGGGAAGAGGTGCGGCACGATTATCTGGGGCGGGCGTTGCTGTTCGATATCGAAGGGCATTTCCCCAAAGATGAAGAGACGAGCGAAAGACTGCTGGTGGAACCGGTGGACGGTTTTGTGCCGCGCCAGGTTGCCGAGGGGATCATTATGGCGCTGAAACAGGCGCACGGCACTGAACTGATACATCAGTATGAAGACCTTTGCGACAGGAAAAAAGAGGCGTATCGTAACGAAGTTACCCGCCTGATCGATGTGGGCGCGTTGGTGGCGGATGCCGAAGTGAGATCCCTCGTTAAGGACATCACCACCCGGTTCCGTCTGTTGTTGCACAAGAAGACCGAGCTTGAACAGCGGAAATGGCTGCTCAACATCATTTCCCGCTCGCGCTCTTTCATGGAGATGAAGCGCGACCTGACGGCTCAGGAGGTTAATATCATCGCCGACGCGTTTCTGAGGAAGAAACTTTAGCCGCCGCTTCTACACTGGAAGGTGGAAAGCCTTATCCCACGTACCGTTCCGTTTTAGGGGGCCGACAACCGCAAGCTTCATGGCGGCATCGGTGAAATACCGTTGCGCGGCGGCCTGAATCTGCTCAGCCGTCACGCTGTCAACTTCGGCCGCCAGCATTTCGGGCGTCTTTATTTTATTGTACAGCAGTTCCCGGATACCGTAAAGGCTGGCAACGCGGCGGCTGTCTTCGAGCGCCAGGTCGGTATGCCCCTTGATGTTTTCTTTTGACCGGGACAGCTCTTCGGCCGTCACCGGTTCACGCCTGAGCTTGTCCATCTCCTCCAGCGCGTATTTTAACGCATCCTGTATCTTGTCCAGGTTCACCCCGGCGCTGATCTGGAATACGCCGGTATCCATATACGAAGAGAACGATGCGTTGACGTAATAGGCCAACCCGCGCCGCTCGCGTATCTGGTAAAAAAGCCGCGAACTCATGGAGCCGCCCAGAATGACGGAGGCGACCTTCAGCACTTTTTCGTCCTCGGTCTCGGCCGCGCAGGCGGGAAAGCCGAAAACAAAGTGTGCCTGCTCGGTATCCCGTTCGCGGATCAACATGCGGTCCGATTCCTGCCGCGTGAAGATCTCCGGCCTGGCGGGGGCGTCTCCCGCGGCGGCGAAGCGGAAATATTTTTCGCATAGCGCCTCGTGTTCTTCCGGCGTGATGCCGCCCGCGGCGGTGATCACGGTGTTTGCGCCGTAGTAGAAGCGGCGATGGTGCTCGGCAAAGTGATCATGCGTCATGGCGGTCACCAGTTCTTCGGTGCCGGCGATATCCCAGCCGAGCGGCTGGTCGCCGAAAACGAGGTGGTGGAAATCCTGGTACACCTGGTTTTGCGGATCGTCATGGTGCATCCGGATCTCCTCAATGATCACTCCCCGCTCGCGGGCGATCTCCGCCGCGTCAAACTTGGCGTGCAGCAGCATATCCGAAAGCACATCGTAGGCGATCTCCTTGCGCGCGGACGATATTTTAACGTAGTAACCGACGATCTCCTCGCCGGTGAATGCGTTAAAACTTCCCCCCGCGCCGTCAATGGCTCCCGCCACCGCCATCGTATCGGGGTACTTATCCGCACCCTTGAAAAACATATGTTCCATGAAGTGCGAAATGCCGTTGGTTTGCTTTGTTTCATACCGGCTTCCCACCCGCACCAGCACCAGCAGGGTCATCGAGCGGTTCATCGGCACCGGTATGGTAAGGCACCGCAGTTTGCCCGGAAGGATCGAGAGCTTGTGTTTGAATGATTCCATCGGGGGATTATATCAGCAAGGACTCCCCTGTTGGACAAATATCCCGCCGGGGACTGTTTTTCCGCCACGGGGAAAAGATGCCGCGATAAGGGTAAAATATGGGCATGACTCTCCAGGGAGATATTGGCATCCTCGCCGCATGGGATAATCCATGAGCGGCGGCATGGTTGTACCGCCGCTCAGTCCCGAGCAGGTAAAGAGGCAGCGGTACCGCTTTGACATGTTCAACGTGGCCCGCATTTATGGCGCGGTGTCGCTGTTCAGTTCAGCGGAAAATACCGTTTTCGGGGCGGTACCACTATTGTTGCATGCAAACTATAGCGGCATTGAGGGGTTGAAGCCCGTGCTGGACGCACCGGCGGGAATTTATAATTTTACGCCGCGTGAACTTCATCTGAAGGCGCTGGCGGAGATCGCCCCGGATGCGGCGCGTCATCCGGCCCCTGAACCAAAAATAATTTCGCTCGCCCTCATCGGCAGCCTGGGGACGGTGGCGCAGACGCACAAATCCGATTTCGATTACATCCTGTTCATCGACAAACGGGAGTTTTCCCAAATGGATCTTTTTTCCCTTAAACGGAAGCTTACCGCCATCGAACAATGGCTGTTCTTGCGGCACCGGGTGGAAGCCCACTTTTTTTTGCAGGACATCAGTGAATTCCGGCTGAATCTTTTCGGGGAAACTGACCGCGAAAACGTCGGCTCGGCATTGGGGAAGCTGTTCAAAGACGAATTTTACCGCACGGCCATCTGGGTGGCGGGACGCAAGCCGCTTTGGTGGATCATCCCCCCCGACTACCCGGAAATGGAAGCGGCGGGGCTTTACGCCGCACTGCGGCGGCAGGGGATGGAAGGTTTGGACGAGTATATTGACTTGGGGCACCTCATTTACGCCGAGGAAGAGGAGTTTTTTGGCGCGGCTCTTTGGCAGATCAACAAGGCGTTAGGATCCCCTTTCAAGTCGGTATTGAAAATGGGACTGTTGGAAAGCTATCTTTTCAACCCGTTGGCGGGGCTGTTGTGCGAGGAGGTGAAACGCCGCGTTCTCGATTCGACCGGCCCAATGGAAGAGATCGATCCTTATATCATGATGTTCGAGCGGTCAAACGGGTATTATGTGCAACGCGGCATGATGAAAGAGGTGACGCTGATGAAATGGGCGTTCATCCTTAAAACTGGCATTGAGCCGGACGATATTGACCGGCTGTTACGTACCCGCACCGAAATGCTTTCATCCAAGGAACAAGTGTTGGCGGCGATCATGAAGCGTTGGGGGTGGCAAGGGGATGAAGCAAATGACCTGCAACAACTGTTTGCCCATGATCCCCAACGCCGGTTAAATTCGCTTGGCAAGTTATACCGCTATTTTATTGATGCGTACATCCGTCTTTCCGACTACCAGAAAACGAACGGTGAGAAGCTGACCTATATAACGCGGGATGACATGACGGTATTGGGGCGCAAGCTGTTCACCCACTTTGAACAGGTACCGGGCAAAGTAGCTTTCTTTCACCGGGCCATTCCAGCCGATGTGCAAAAACTTTCGCTGTTTTTTGAGAAATCGATCAAGGGGGAGCGTGGCTGGGCGCTCTATAGCGGCAGTCCTTCGGAAGTCACCGCCGGACTTTCCACCGTCCAGCCTCTCAACCGGATGAAGTCATTGGTAGAGATGATGGTATGGATGATCATTAATGCCATTTGGAAACCGGGCATGAAATTCTACTTTCGTACTGAAAAAGGGATTCCCTATTACCTCGCGGATGTGGAATATCTTCTCAACCAGCTGCATGTTCATTTTGGCGGCTACCGTTATGAACCATCCCGCGGCGATTATCTGGGCGAGCGGACCATAGTCCGGGCGCTCGTTATCCCCAATTTCGGTTTAGCCGAATCGCCGGGGGAAATTCGGCGGATCGATATGATATTGCACGATTCGTGGGGGGAATTCCGCCACCTCCGTATGGCAACCAACGCCGCTTTGATGGAAATGGCGGAAATGCTATCGCGCGCGGAACGGGCCGGGCAGAAGGTTGATCTGAGGATAAGCGCCCCTCCCTCGCAAAATGACCCCCGGCTGGAACGGGAATTTGAGTATTCGCTGGCCAAGACCCGCGAAGCTCAGGAATATCAAACAATTCGCCTGCGAAAAGCAACGCTTGATTTAAACTGACGTATCCTGTGTAATCTGTAATAGCAATGACCACCGAAAGGATACTGAACAAGAGCAGGGTGTATTTCCTCATCGCGGATGCCGACCGCGTAAAGCGTGAGAGCATTATTGCAATGCTGAAATCGGCCGACTACGTTCACTTCGATCAGGCGGTCGACGGAGCCTCCGCCTTTCATATCCTGAAGCGCCGGCCGATCAACTTCATTATCGCCGCGTGGGATATGCCTCAGATGAGCGGCATGACATTGCTGAAAGTAGTTTCGGCTGACGAAGAACTGTTTAATATTCCCTTCATACTGGTATGCGGCACCATCAACCGCGATATGGTGGTGGAAGCGGGAAAATACGGCGTAACATCCATTATGCTGGAACCGCTGAAAGCCGGTGTGCTGGACCATAAGATCGCCTCCATCCTCACCAGCGCCCCGGATAGTTCCACCTCCAAGATCGAGGATCTCTTCGCCAAGGCCAAGCACATGGTTGCCATTGGAAAACTGGATGCCGCCCTTGCCATTTACAAGGAGGTGTTGGCGGTGGGGGAAGACGCCGACGTTTACTACAACATCGGCTATATCAAGGCCGCACAGGGGAAGTTTGATGAGGCGATCATCGCCTTCCGTAAGGCCGTGATGATAAACAATTTCCACGGCCGCGCCTATAAAATGATGGGGCAAGTCTACATGAAGCT
>JAKAGL010000110.1 GCA_021815535.1 bacterium | reverse complement strand
CGCCTTTACCAGCGCGGCGGCCCGTTCATCGCGGTCCGCCCCCACGCCGACGGCGGCCCCCACAAGGAGGTGTCCCACTTCGTCTTTTGCCGAATTGGGATAGGCGATGGATTTTTCGATGTCTTTGACGGTGATGAGGCCCTTGAGGAACCCATTGTTATCAACCACCAGCAGTTTTTCTATGCGGTGCTTGTGTAAGAGTTCCTTTGCCTTGTCCAGCGTGGTGCCGATGCGGGTGGTGACCAGCTTATCCTGCTTGGTCATGACCTCTTCTATGAGCGCGTTCATCCGGGTTTCGAAGCGGAGGTCGCGGTTGGTCAAAATGCCGACCGCTCTGCCCCCTTCAACGATCGGTATGCCGCTGATGTTGTGTTTTTGCTTGATCTCCAGCGCTTCCCTGATGCTCTGCTTTGGGGAGAGGGTGATTGGATCGACGATCATGCCGCTGGAGTAACGCTTCACCCGTTCCACTTCCTCCGCCTGGCGGGGGATCTTCAGGTTCTTGTGGATGATGCCGATGCCTCCCTCTTGCGCCAAAGCGATGGCCAGGCGCGAGCTGGTGACGGTATCCATCGGCGCTGATATGAGCGGCGTGCTAAGGCGAAGCGTTTTGGTCAGGCGTGTCGCAACTTTCACGTCTTTCGGCAGTACGGTGGATCTGCCGGGAAGTAACAACACATCATCGAATGTGAGGTACTCTTTTAAAGGATGGTCAAGCATTAGGTTTCTGTCCGCCAGCTAAAAGTTAAGCCGTTAAAAATAAAGGAGTTATTTAAAAATACCTCTTTAATATTTACACCCTTTGTGCGATTAGTCGCCAATAGTAGCATTAGTAGGGAGGTGAGGCAAGGAATTTAAAGAAGTTATAATAATTAGCCACAAGGTATGCCAATGGGAAAGGAAAAAGCGGTTTTTCCGGCCTGCGCAGGTGGCAGACCGCATTAATCAACAGGCTTTCCGCCCATTTTTCAATAATGTGACGCGGTTATCAGACCTTGAGGACGGTGGTGGAGAGGGTGTGGGCACCGCTTCCGGGCTGCGATTTTTCCCAGAACACCTCGTGGATCTGATAGCGGACGCCGATCTTGCCTTTCAGCTCCGACCAGCCGACCTCGGCGTGTTTGATATGCGGCGCGTCGCCCAGCATCGTCATCACCTTGGCGCTGCAGAATACGCGGTTTTTTTCGCGGAATGCTTTTCCGCTTCCTTCGGCGAATTCAACAAAAGAGTCCTGCATCAGCCCTTCTATCCGTTTCGCCACGTTCGCGGCATCGCCGATACGGTCATTATCCAGCTCTTTCACGATGACCTGGCCGCAATCGATGCCGATGCGCAGGTCGATGCGCTGTGATCGGTCTTCCAGCGATGCGTTGTGGTGGTCCAGCGCCAGCATAAGCGAAACGGCCAGGTTCATGGCGTTGGCGCAATCGTTGAACGTGAGCATGTACCCGTCGCCGGTGCTTTTTTCAAACTGGCATGCGAACTTTTTTTTCAGGTCGTTCAAGGGCTTGTCCACCACCGATTGCACTTTTTCGAAATAGTGCAGTTCACCATAGCTGTCGATAAGGTTGGTCGATTTGCAGATGTCGATGAACAGTATGGCCTCGAATTTCTGTTCCTTGATGCCATCGGCCAGTTTTTTATCCATCACCTTGAATGCTTCTTCGTCTTTGATGGCCTCCATCCGGACGGTCGCTTCGGAGGTATCGGGCATCTTGATCTGCCCCGTCTCGGATTTTTTCAGCTCTTCAAGGTAGCGCATCGCTTCCTCGCGCATTCGCTGCGAGCCGCCCACGCTGTTCTCGCTCATCTGCACGAAGATGTCGAGGTCTTTCACCGCTTTTTCCCGTTCGCCGGCCAGCATCCGCGCGGTGCTCCGGCTGTAATAGGCGACGGTAAGGGTGCTGTCCAGCTTCAATGCCTTGTTGTAATCGTCGATTGCTTCCCTGTACCGTTTCAGCGCAAAAAGGCTGTTGCCCCGGTTGTAGTAGGCCATGGCGTTTCTGGGAAGCAGGCGTATCGCTTCGTCGTAATCCTGTATCGATTCCTCTTTCAGCCCCACGCGGGAGCGGGCGTTGCCGCGGTGGTAGTAGGCCCACGGATAATTCGGTTCCATCGCTATCGACTTGTCGAGGTCGGCCAACGCTTCGCGCAGCTTGCCCATGCCATACAGCAGGACACCGCGCCGGAAGTAGGCTTTGTGGTTTTTGGGATCCAGCTTTACCGCTTCGGAGAAATCGGCGGCGGCCTCTTCCTTCTTTCCAAGCGCCTCTTTGGCCTTGCCGCTGGCGTACCAGATGCCCGGATGTTGCCGGTGGATCTTCAGCGCTTGGGCGTAATCCTGCGCCGCCTCTTCATACTGCTCCATCTTGAAGCGGGCCGAGCCGAGGTTGTAATAGGCCATTGCCATATCCGGCTTCAGCCGTATCGCGTCGTTGAAGTCGGCCACCGCGTCGGAAAAGCGGTTCAATTGCACCTTCATGTAACCGCGGGTGCCGTAGGCGAGGGCATGGGCGGGGTCCAGCTTGATCGCCTCGGTGAAATCCCTGATGGCGTCCTCCCGTTTCATCAGGGCCGCTTTTGCCGCGCCAAACTGGAACCAGCATTCGGCGTTCTTTGGGTCAAGCTTGGCCGCTTCTTCAAAACAGGCCAGCGCTTCCCCCGCCTCTTTTTTATCGAGGTGGGCGATCCCGGCATCAATCTTCTGTTTTGCTTTTTTGGCGGTCCCTAAAAGATCGAACACTCCCATGCCGTGACTATACACCCGCGCGGAGCGGGCAGGCAATAACGCGGCTCAGGCGCGGAGAGCGGCGCGCCAGGCCCACCCATAGGCCAGCAGGCCCCCCAGCGTTTTCAGGTGCCAGGTATCCACGATGTCACGCAGAGGGCCGGGAAAGAGATCCGATGAGAAGTACGAGATCAGCATCCACCCCGCGATGATGAGCCGCAGATTCAGTTTGGCTTCCGCCGTCTCCCCGGCATCCTTAGCGATGAGGTGAGCGCGGAGCATGAAGAGAAAAACCGGCGCAAGGATGACAAAGGAAAGGCTCTCCGTACGCTTATTGAAAAGGATGATGAAGGCAAGCGCCAACGGAATGGAGGCGGCGGCCAGCCGGTTGGCGTCTTTTGCCTTTGGCAGGCAGACCAGCGCCACGGCGGCGGCGTTCACCAGCATGAAAAGGGTAAAGGCTTTATCGGAAATAAACCAGCCGTAGGCATTGAGCGCCGGCTGTATGCCGAGGAAGTTGTCATGGAGGGTATCGGCGAAGAAGATGGCGGCAAGATGCTCGAAGAGCCGGAACAGCGTGTCCCAGCCGGTCACGACAGCCGGAAGAAACGTGAATGCCAGCAGGAAGCCGAAAACCGAAACGATAAAGCGCCATTCCAACCCTAACGCGAGGAGAAGGACCAGCACGAGAGGGTGGATCTTTATCGCCGCCGCTATTGCCAGGAGAAGGCCCGATGCAGTGAACCGTCCGCGCGCATAGGACACCCCGCCCAAAAGCATGAGGCCCGTCACCAGGGCGTTCGACTGGGTGCCGAGCGCCGCCCCCAGCATTTCGTTGGTGACCAGGAAAATGGCCGCCACCATGCGCCAGCGCCTGAAGATGGCGTTCCCTCCCAGCTGGTCAATAACCGCCATCACGCCGCCATAGAACACCAACAGGTTGAGCAGCACCCACCCGAAAGCCCCATAAGCCGGGCCGAGAACCATCGACGAGAAAGGGAGAAAGAGGAAGGTGAATACCGGCGGATAGACGAACCAGTTCCCATAGTCGGCCCCCGAACGGAATTCGGCGGGGTATGGGTCGGCGCCGGAGAAGAACTTCAGCGTTCCGCCGTCGTAGAGGCCGTATACATGCGGAAAACGGGTGGAGAAAAGCTGGAATACGGCGGCGGCGGCGAAGAGAAGGAGAAATACCAGGCGGGTGCGATCCTCAAAAGAGCTTTGTTTTCCACCATTTCCCGGAGTTTTGAGAAATTCCACCTTGCCATTCATCGCGGACTTAAAATTACCGTACGGCATGACGTTCGGCAAGGGTAAATATGTAATAAAGATCAGGCCTAACGAACGGGCGGTGGGCCGCCGCCCGACGCAATTTGGTAAAAAGCGGGTTTATTGGTAAACTGTAAGCGATGAACAAAAAGAATATCGCGTTTGCGGCGTTGTTTCTTTTCATGGCGATGGTTTTTGCCGCGCCATTGGCAGAGGCTGTTCTTATGTCGTCCGCCTCACATCACGGCGCGGCCCATAATGGTTGCCCCATGCCGGCCCCGGTCAAACAGGCTCCGGCGAGCGGCCACAGCGGTTTCACTTCGTGTTGCGGCGCTTCATTCATGGGCTTTGGACCGGATAACAACATGCTTGGCATTTTCTTTGCCTCGGTGTTATTCATCATTTCCTATACGCTCTTCATTCCTTCCCGTGTCACAGCGGAACTGTTCCGCCCTCCCAAACGCTGACCTCCTTTCCCACGGGATAGTGGCGTTTCTGTTCTTTTATGAACGGAACAGCATTGTCACCGCCACGATTCCAATGATGGGTTATTACGGCGGGGAATTCCCTGCGGTTTTGCCCGAACACCGCGAGAACGAGGTTTTAAGCAATGCGTATTATTACGGCCGCTACGGCGGCGTTGATGTTGGTTTTCAGCCCTCCCGTATGGGCGGAGACTCAGGCGCCATCCCCCGCGCCCGAAGAGGGGATCGCCATGGATTTCGCGTCTTATCTGAAGCTGATGCTGGAAAAGCATCCGGAGCTGAAGATGGCGCGCGCCGAGGCTCATGCCAAGGAAGAGGTTCCCTCCCAGGCTGAAAGCCTGCCGGACCCCCAGCTTTCCATCGGCCTCATGAACCTGCCGGTCGACAGCTTTTCGTTCAACCAGGAGGCGATGACCGCCAAGACCATCGGTGTTACGCAGGCGTTTCCCGCGCCGGGCAAGCGCGGATTGCGGCGGAAGGTGGCCGAAGGGGATTCAACGGCCGCCGAGGCGGCGGTGCGAGAAAAAAGGCTCGAGCTGATCGAGCAGGCGCGCATAGCCTTTTACCGGATGCGGTACCTTATGACCGCGCGCGGGCTGGCGGAGAAGAACAAGGAGATCCTGAACGATTTCATCGATGTTTCCATGACCAAATACACCGTGGGGGAGGGGTTGCAGCAGGATGTGCTGTTGGCCCAGCTTGAATACAGCAAGATGCTGGAATATCTCGTCCGCAACGAACATCAGATCAGCACGCAGCGCAAGCTGCTGAACGCATGGGCCGGGCTGCCGGAAAATACCCTTTGGAGCCGGCCGGAGATTCCGCTTGTGGATGCCATTACCGGAACCGACAGCGAATTGACGGAACGGGCGGTGGCGCGGCGGCCCCTGTTCGCGGGGCTTAACGCAAAGTTGGAGCGGGCGCACAACGCGCTGGCGTTGGCCCAAAAGGAAAGCCTGCCGGATTACGCGGTGAAGTTCTCCTACAGCCAGCGCGAGGATACGCCGATGAACCGCTCCGACCTCATTTCCGCCGAGTTGATGGTGGATCTGCCGGTCTGGAAAAGCCGCAAGCAGGACAAGATGGTTGCCGAGGCGGTGGATATGGAGGAAAAGACCCGCGAGGAACGGGCCGCAGAACGGTTGCGGCTGCGGGAAAAGGTATATGAGCTGATGGACGAGCAGGCGAAAAACCAGAAACTGTTGACGCTGTTCGATACGGCGCTCATCACGCAGGCTTCGCAGACCGTTGAATCGGCGGTGATTGCCTATCGCGTCAATAAAGGGAGTTTTTGGAGCATGTCCATGTACCAATCAACGCTGTTTGATTATCAGATACAGCGTGCGGAAGTGGAGTACGAACTGATGGCGGCCCGCGCACGGCTGTTGCGTGAACTGGGCGATGATGATACGGAGGCGGGAAATGGAAACTGATTACCGGAAACGGTTTTGGCTTACGGTAGCGGTGGTGGCGGCGCTGGGGGGCCTGTGGGCCGCGCGTGGCCTGTTTGAAAATGTCTCGATGAAAAAAATGGCCGCTCCCCCGCAGTCCGCCATAAAGGGCGCGGCGGAGAATAGAGAGCGGAAAATATTATATTGGACCGATCCGATGATTCCCGGCTACCGCGCAAAAGGCCCCGGAAAGTCGCCGATGAACATGGATCTTATTCCCGTATATGAGAGCGAGGTGGAGGGGGAGGTGCATATCAATCCCGCCACCGAACAGAGCATGGGGGTGCGGACGGCCCCGGTGGAGATCAGGGTGCTTTCCGGCTCGGTGCGGGCCGCCGGCGTGGTGGCATACGATGAAACCCGCGTGGCGAACATACAAAGCAAAACATCCGGCTGGATCGAACACCTGTATGTCAACGCAACCGGTGAGCGGGTGAAAAAAGGGGATTACCTGCTGGAAATATATTCTCCCGACCTGGTGGCGACAGAGGAGGAATTTCTGCTGGCGCTTCGCAACCGCGATGCGACCAAGGGAAGCCCTGCGGCCGAAGTGGCCCAGCGCGGCGGTGAGATGTACGAGGCCGCCCGGAAAAGGCTGGAATATCTGGATGTGCCGGCCCACCAGATAAAGGACATCGAAGTGAACAGAAAGGTTTTCAAGACGCTGCATATCCACTCGCCGTTCAACGGCGTGGTGGTGCAGAAGATGGTGACCGAGGGGATGCAGGTTTCCCCCGGCATGACGCTTTACACCGTCGCCGACCTGTCGAAGGTGTGGGTGCTGGCCGAGGTGTACGAGTATGAGCTGCAGGGCGTGCACAACGGCGCGCGGGTGAAAATGACGCTAGAGGCGTATCCCGGCAAAACCTACACCGGGGCCATAACCTACATCTACCCGTTTCTGGAGAAAGAGACCCGCACGGTGAAGGTGCGGATAGAGTTTGAAAACCCGCGCGGGGAGCTGAAGCCCGATATGTACGCCCAGGTGGAGATACTTGCCGGCAAAGAGCGGAAAGGGCTGTCCGTGCCGAAAGAGGCGGTTATACGCGGCGGCAAGCGCGATATGGTGATCGTCGCTTTCGGCGGCGGCCGCTACGCGCCCCGCCAGGTGAAACTGGGCACTGAATCCGAGGGTTATTTCGAAGTGCTGGAGGGGCTCAAAGAAGGGGACAAGGTCGTGACGTCCGCGCAGTTCCTTATCGATTCCGAAAGCTCGCTGAAAGAGGCGACGCAGAAGATGCTCACCGCCGACCAGCCGGAGGTTTCGGCGCATGATGCGGCAGACGGCGCGGAGCACAAGGCCTCGGCCGTGCCGGATGCCAGAACAAAAAGGAAAAGCGCGCGCGCACACGAAATCGCCGCCCCGGAAAAGACTGATACGAAGGATATGGGCGGCATGAAGATGGATGGCATGGACATGAAGGACATGGACATGGGCGGCATGAAGATGGATGACGGCGGCCACCAGCACCACGATCACGGGAGCAACTGACCATGCTAAACCGCGTGATCGAGTGGTCGCTTAAAAACCGGCTTATCATTGTTCTTGCCACGTTGTTTATCATAGCGGCGGGCTGGGTGGCGGTACGGACGATACCGCTGGACGCCATTCCGGATCTTAGCGACGCGCAGGTGATTCTTTTTACTGAATACGAGGGGCAGGCCCCGCAAATCGTAGAGGATCAGGTCACCTATCCGCTTACCACCGCCATGCTTTCGGTCCCGTATGCCAAGGTGGTGCGTGGCTACTCGTTTTTCGGCATGTCATTCGTCTACATCATTTTTGAAGATGGCACCGATCTTTATTGGGCGCGCTCGCGGGTGCTGGAGTATCTCAACT
>JAKAGL010000109.1 GCA_021815535.1 bacterium | reverse complement strand
AATAACGGCAACAGCAAGATCGTATTTTTCTCCGTGACCATCGGCAAGACAAGCTTTCAGGAAATCGCGGCATTCCTCCGGCATTGCAACAGACTTTGTTAAAAATATTATGTGATACCAACTTCCCCCCACCTGCCAATGGGGGAGGTTACGGCGGGTAATGATCAGACTGTCTGATTTTATTTCCTTTGGCGCCATCAAAGGGATGGTACCACAGGTTTAAGGAGTGGTGGAAATGGCCGAAAGGCCGCAACCTTCGGCCGCTCTTTGCCGGGTACCACAGGTTTTAACCTGTGGTTGTTTCCGCAGGAAACAAGGACTTGGCCCTGACGGGCCAACAACAGGTTGAAACCTGTTGTACCCGGAAGAGAAGGGCGCAGCCTTTCAGGCCGCGCGACAGGATGAAACCCGTTTTACCTAACGCTTGCCGCGTTGGTACCACAGGTTTTAACCTGTGGTTGTTTCCGCAGGAAACAAGGGCTTGGCCCGGACGGGCCAACAACAGGATGAAAGCCGTTTTACCTAACGCTTGCCGCGTTGGTACCACAGGTTTTAACCTGTGGTTGTTTCCGCAGGAAACAAGGGCTTGGCCCGGACGGGCCAACAACAGGTTGAAACCTGTTGTACCAAAAAAAAGGGGCTTGGGTTGAACCCAAGCCCCTTGTATGACGAATTAAGCGTTTAGCTTAGAACGCCCATTCAAGAATGATCTCGTAGGCGCTGTCAAACATTTTGCCATCGCCGCTGCCGGAGTAGAAGTTGAGGTTCAACTCGGCGTTCTGGGCAAGCGCGTACCAGCCACCAATGGTGGTGTAGGTCGGCTTGTTGTCTTTCTGGCCGGCATTGGAACCGTTCTTGTCCGCTGCGGACAGGAAGGCCAAGCGCACGCCAGCACCCTTCACGATGCCAAGCGAGGCGCCAACGCTCATCGCGGTGGAGTCGTTCTGGTTGACGATGCTGTTCTTGGCCCAAGTAGCGTTATCCGTGCCATTGGAGGCATAGGCCGCAGTCACTTCCAAAGACATACCGGCAACCGGCATCTGGAGCTGGGCATCAACCGACAAGGTGTTGGTCTTGATCTCGGCCGGGGTGACGGTACCACCTACGTTGGTACCACCATTAGCGGTATTCACGACATTGGTACCCGGGTCAACCGCGATGTTCACAACCTTGGTCGAGCCGCCAGTTCCCTGCACGCCAACCATCAGGTCCATATCGCCCACTTTCGGGGTGATGGCAACGCGGTAGTACATGGAAAGATCGGTGCCCGTGTCGGCAGACGGAGTGGCCGGTCCGAAGAGGCTCAGGTTGGCGAAGAACAGGTCGGAACCGCCGAAGGCGCCGATACCGATCGCACTGCCACGGCCGGGGCCGCCAACCGCGAACTGCGCGTTGGTGAACTGACCCTGGTTGAATTCGCGGTGAATCCAGTTGGAACCGGAGTTAAACAGTTCCATACCATAGGAAGGACCGGCCGCATCGGTTGAAAACGCGGTGATACCAGCCCGCACGCCGCCCAAGTCTTTGCTGAACACAAACTTGGAGGAAACGGCGGAACCGCCGAACTCAACCAACGAACCGAGGTTTTCGCCTACGCGGCCGCCGACCAAGATGGCGGAGTCGCTGGGCATATCGAATTGACCGCGGTCATAATTCATTTTGGTATCCGGGGAGCTGGTGGTCTTGGTGTAAGCATATTTCACGACCATCGTCGCATTCATGACGGGGGAAAGTGAAAGATGTTCGTCCTGGATCAGATCCTGCGCGGACTGGGTGAAACCACCCAATTTGAAATCGCGGCCGAACGCGTTCAGTTTCGGAAAGTGCTGGTAATGGCACGAGTAGCAGGGCACGCCAACCTGGCGCGCGAACGCCGGGACGGCTTCCGCTTTGTTGGGGGCAACGATCGCGCCCACAAGGGCAACCGCCGCCGCAAGGAACAGTATTGAAAACTTCTTCATTTAAAAACCTCCTCGAATAATTCCTGTCTAAGGATTAACCACTATTTCATGTGCCCGTTTGTTCTTTAGCTTTCCGGCTGGCACAGGCTTACCACACCGCAACCACGCCACCTCCTTATTGCTTCAATTTTTTTACTGTTGCTTTTAAGGCTCCCTCTCCCTTTAACAATTGGCACACAACGTTTGGCGCAACGTGCCAGTTGGTAACTAAATCGTAAACTTGACCGATACTACCAAAACAGCCAAGACCATGTCAACTTTTTAAAAGGATTGTATATTTATTCCGTTACCCAAAAGTGGCATCCCCTTCAATGCCTTTATTCCCCCCTTGGGAATCCAACCCGGGCCATCCGGAAAAATCCGGCACTCCCGCATCCCTTTTCGGTCATGCACTCGGGTACAGTATACCGTAAAACCGGAAAAATTGGAGCAAAAAGCTTCTGAAGTTTCCCACGCTGAAACTTGGCGGGAACCCAATTCATTGGGTATATCGGCACAACGGGCGACAGGAGTGTCGCCCCTACCCGGCGCTTTGCGCCAACGGGCAACAGGAGTGTCGCCCCTACCCGGCGCTTTGCGCCAACGGGCAACAGGAGTGCCGCCCCTACCGGGCGCTTTGCGCCAACGGGCGAGAGGTGTGCCGCCCCTACCGAATTGTGTACCCACCCGGGGAATAATAGGAATAAAGTACGCATATGTTCATGGGAAAAACGTACCGGCAGATACTGAAACAACTGTACGGGATGCAACGGTTTGGCATACGGCCGGCGTTGGCCCCCACCGTGAAATTCCTGCGGGTATTGGGAGATCCGCACAAAAAGCTCCGTTGTTTCCATGTGGCGGGAACCAACGGCAAAGGCTCTACCACGGCGATGATCGCCGCTTCGCTTGAGGCGGCGGGATATAAGACCGGCGCGTATTACAGCCCGCACGTCAGCGATTTCCGCGAGCGGTTCCTTGTCAACGGCAGGTTCATCCCCCGCAAAGAGATATTCGAAACGTTGCAGTGGATGGGCAAGGCCTATGACGCCGCGCTGAAAGAGAACTTGGCGCCGCGGTACCTCACCTTCTTTGAATGGAGCACCGCGCTGGCCTTTTGCCTTTTCGAACGCGCCGGGGTGGATGCGGCGGTGCTGGAAACGGGAATGGGGGGACGGTTCGACGCCACCAACGCGGCCAGGCCGGAGGTATCGGTCATCACCAATATCTCGCTGGAGCACACGGCGATATTGGGAAGCAGCGCGGCGGAGATCGCGGCGGAAAAGGCCGGCATCATCAAGACGGGCCGCCCGGTCGTGTGCGGTTGCACCGATCCGGCAGCAAAAGAGGTTATCGCGGCGGCGGCCCGGAGGAAAAGATCGCCGGCGTTCTTCCTCGGCCGTGATTTCACCGTGACGCCGCGCGGGGTCTTCACCGCCGGCGGCGGCACGCGTCTGCGCCTGGCCCCGGCGATGCGGGGAGCCTTCCAACTGGGCAACGCGGCATTGGCGGCGCAGGCGCTGCTGGCCCAGAAACGGTTTACGGTAACGCCGGAACAGATCGAATGCGGCGTGGCGGCGGCGCAGTTGCCCGGGCGCTTCGAGGTGGCGCGGCGCAACGGCAAAACGGTCATCTATGACGTGGCGCACAACCCCGCCGCAATGAGGGAATTGGCCAGGAATCTGCGCGCCAACGGCATAAGAAAGTGCGTATTCCTTCTGGGGATACTGGACGACAAAAATTACGCCGCCATGCTGAAAGAGCTGAAACCGGCGGCGGAAGCGGTGTACTGCATCAAACCGGACGCCGCGCGCGGGCTGGATGCCGGGGTGCTGGCCGCCGCCGCGCGCGCAATGGGGATCAAGGCCGCCGCGGGCGCGCCGCCGCGCTCGTTGCCGTCCGTCCTTTGTGTGACCGGCAGTTTCACCACCGTTGAAGCGGGAAAGAAGCTGTTTGCGCGGCAGGCCGGACGGGCCCATTACATTGGGCGCCCGCCCGGAAGAGAGGGTCAGTAATCCAGCGATACCAGGCGGTTCGAGAGCGTAAGCGGTATCAGGATCCTGCGGTTCTTGCGGTCGATAAAAAGTGCGCCGGGGGTTTTGAGCTTTTCCTTGAATACCCGTTTCTGCCCCTTTCCCAGGTCATCCATCTGCACCACCTTGCCGCGCGTGAAGCTGACCGCAAAAATGCGCCCCTCGGCGTCAATATCCATTCCGACAAGATTGCGGAGATCGACCTTGATGAATTTCGCGTTCACTTTCCCCGCCATGTCGATGCCGCCGATGTAGCCGTTGGCGAGCGTGACGAGGAATTTATCCAGCGCCGGACTGTACGCGATCGCGCTGGGCGAGTCCAGCTCTTTACCCGCGGCAAAAACCGACACCTCATTGTCCTTCGCCGGATCGATGCTGAATATTTTCGAGCCGATGGTATCGCACACATACAGGCGCCCCTGGGGGCCGCGGGCAATATCGGCAAGATATTTCGCCCCCAGCGGGAGCAGATTGACCGACGCCACAAACGCGCCGCTTTCCTTATCGGCCACCACCACATGGTCGATATCCGATATGTACAGATAGCCCGCATCTATCAGCAATCCTTTGGGAGCGTGGAGCGTGAAGCCTTTTTTCCCCCCCTGGATGAATTTGAGTTCCGCCAATGTGCCGTCCGGATTAAGCCGGGTGATAAAGCCGCGGTTGGCTTTTGAAAGCTGGCGGCCGTTGAGATTGGCTATGAAATAGCGTCCCGTCGTATCGTCCTTGATGAAGCCGCGGGGAAAGGAAAGCCCTTTAACGTGGAAATCCTTGGGCGGAGGCGCCGCAATGGGGGACGGTTCCAGCACATCCTGATCCACGCCGCGGGCGGGAAGGGGCATTAAAGCGAGAAAAAAGAAAATGAGGGCCGATAACGCCCTTATTCCCAAATGCCAAAATAGCCCACGTGGGTATCGGCGAACTGCGGCTCCGCCGGTTCCGGCTCCCTGTCCGCGGCCGTGGAGAGCACGAAGCCTCCCCGTACCCTGATCTCTATTTCCAACGCGGTCATTTCCCTGGTCAAATCCGTGAGAGCCATTTCCATGTCCATACATAATCTCCTGTACATATCGCTAATCAAGGGCAAGTTCAATCTTTTTTCCATCGGCGGCCGCCAGAGTGACGCCGGATTCGCCGATGAGATCAACACGGCAGCCGCGCAGACAGCCCCCGATATTGAGCAAAACGCTCTCGCCGCCGGGGACGCGCAAGAGGGCGGCCCGCTTATCCGGATCATCGTTAAATACGATGCCGTCGAGCGCAAATACCGGCACGGGGGCCGCCTGTACGCGGTGGCGGACAGGCGGCTCGGTCCCGGCCGGTTCATTTCGATAAGCCGTGCGGAAGAAATCGGGGCCGGCCGTTGATCGGGGAGAAATCTCTCCTTTTTCACCCAGCGGTCCGGCCCCTTGCTCCCTCATGGAATTGGCCGCGGCGCGATGCGGCTCCTCGTGTGCGGATGATTGGACACCGATCCGCGCCTCCTCCCGTGCATCGCGCGCGTCATTTCCGTATTCAACGGCGGTGGACACAGTGACCGCCGTATCGTTCATTGTCATTGCTTCCGCAGTTTCCGTTCGGAGGGGATCCGGCCCCGGCGCGCCCGCCGCAAAGCAAAAACCCCCGGCGAACGCCGCCACAGCCGCGGCCGCCATCAGCCCCTTATGGCGTCCGTAGAAAAATCCTTCGGGGATTTTTTCCGCCGCCCGCCGGTCGACGCCCGCCACCCGGGCCGGCGCGGGTTTCTCCCGCTCCACCCTGCGCAAGGCATCCAGAATAATGCTCATCGGCTAATCCTTCTTCACCGTCATGACAGTGAGATATGGGGGATCTTATATTCGGGCAACAGGCCGTAGATGAGCATCTTGGTGGTATCGCCCACCTGCCCGTCCGGCGGCAACCCGTTGTCGGTTTGAAAAATCAAGACCGAGCGCTCGGTCCGGGGGCCATAGTTGCCGCTCACCCCGTCCGCTTCGCTGATATAGCCTAGATGCGTGAGGCTTTTTTGCAGCCACACGACGGCGTTTCCCTTTGCGCCGCGCTTGAGCAGTTCCGGCAGGCCTTCGCGGTCTTTCCAGAAAATATGCACCTGGCCGTTCCAATGCTTCAACAGCCAATCCCGCGGGACATAGGCGCCGCCCGACGTGTGGCTGTAGTACTCATCGCCGATGACTTCCACCAGAGGCATGAAACCTTCTTTCTTGCCCTCGCTTACCTCCAGCACCGCCGGATAGTTTATCGCCCGCAGTTGCGTGAGGCCCATCTTGGCGGAAAGACATTTCATGCCGCGCTTTTCCGCGATCTGCTCAAAGCCAAGTCCCTTCTCATCCGCGGAAAGGGGTTGCCGATCGCCCCAGCGCCCGAGCACCCGCTCAACGGCGGTGGCGAGGGCATCCGCGCCGGCGTATTCATCGATCTTGTCCAACGCGGTGGAGGCGGCCGACGGCACCGAGCCTTGCCCCAACGGAAACACCGGCGATGCGCCGGGGTCGGTTTCCGGAACGGATTTCCGGGTTTCCTCTTCGGCTGCAACTGCGCCATGAAGGGTTTCCGGCGCCGAAGCTCTAACGGCGGCATGGTAGCTTCTTTCCGGTTTGGCATCGGGGAAGAAGACCCCCGAAAACGCGCCGGTGATGGTCAACGCGGCAACGGCGCCCAACACCAGGCCGGCGGCCAGCGCCGAGGTGAGCTTCGCCACCCATCCATGCCGCACGGACCTGCCGCCCAGTTCGGCGATGCATTTGTGTATTATCCGCGGGGTCACCTGGCCGCTCCCGCTTGCGTAGGCGGCCAGCAGGGCGCGGTCGCATACCACATTGATCAGGCGGGGAACGCCTTTGGAGAAACGGTAGACCTCCTTGACGGCCGCCCGGTTGAATATCTCCTTTCGCGCGCAACCGGCGATGCGGAGACGGTGTTTCACATAATTGGCCGTTTCCTCATAATCGAGCGGGCGAAGGCGGCTCCAGACGCTTATCCTCTGCTTGAGCTGGCGGAGCGATTCGCTCTCCAGCATGTGCGCCAGCTCGGGCTGACCAACCAGAATGATCTGCAACAGTTTTTCCGTGTTCGTCTCAAGGTTTGAAAGAAGACGCACCTGTTCCAGCACCGATGGCGACAGGTTTTGCGCCTCATCCACCACCAAAATAACCTGCCCGCCGGCCTTCCGCCGCTCCAGCAGGTAGGCGTAGAGCACATCCTGCAAAGCTTTCCGGGTGGCCAGGCGGTATTCGATGCCAAGCTCTTTGTTGAAGCTTTTCAGCAGTTCGATGTCGTCCAGATTCGGGTTGAAGATGAACGCGACGCTGCACCTTTCGGGGAGTTTGCCGAGGAATGCGCGGCAGATGGTGGTTTTGCCGGTTCCCACCTCGCCCACCAGCGCCGAAAAGCCGACGTGCTCCTTGACGCTGTATAAAAGCTGAGCGTAGCTCTCTTTGTGGCACGCCCCCAGATAGAGGAATTTAGGGTCGGGCGTCAGGTTGAACGGCTTTTCATTCAGTCCAAAATACTTTGTATACATATTCTTATATGGCTTCCCCTAATTTGAAGGAGTGAAAGAGCAAATGATGTGCCAAGTTAAAATAGCCTGCATATATTATTGATTTTATTTAATATGACTTTAATTATTGTAGCCGCCCCATCCGGCATCCAACGTTTTTCGAGGGTCGCCGGTCTTCTTCCACCCCCATTTTTTGTTTTGAAGGGGCGGTCATAGCCATTTATGTAATAACTGAGCGATACGCTGGGTTTCGCGGCGCCTTTTGGGCTATAATCGCGGAATGGCTGAAGAAAAAATAAAGTTTGAAAAGGCGCTTGAACGGCTGGAACAGATAGTCGAAGAGCTGGAGGGGG
>JAKAGL010000108.1 GCA_021815535.1 bacterium | reverse complement strand
ACATGCTCCCCGACCAGATCGTACTGCTGGATGAGGCCGGGAATGTGACGATGATGAACGCCGCCGCCGCCGCCGGCATGGACGTTGACCGAGCCGCCGCAAACGGCAAACCGCTTGACGCGGCGCGGTTGGCGGCCCGCTACGGCGAAAAGATGGCAAAATTGCCCGAGATGCTTGCCACGGTGATGGCGGGCGGGACGGTGGCCAAATTTGAAACAGCCAGTCCGGGGCCGGACGGGCTGGTATTTGCGGTCTCCATTCAGCGGGCGGCGAACGCCTGCTGCTTCAACGGTGCGTTGTTAACGATACATGACATGACAAAGCGCGCCAAAACGCGCAACGAACTGCTGAAACGGAACGCCGAGCTGACCGATATCCTTGCCGTCAAGCGCACCATTATGGATATCAATTCCGCCATCCACTCCGGCGCCACGCTGGACGAAATGTTCGAGATCATTTTTGACGAACTTAAGCGGATCATCCCGTACGACCGTATCGGGCTTTCGCTGCTGGACGAAAAGCTTGAATATGTCACGGTGGTCAAGGTGAAATCGGACAATCCGATCAAACTCAGCAAGGGATACCGGGTGCATTTCGCCAACTCCAGCCTTCCGTCGCTTCTGGATCCGGCGGCATCATGGAACGATGCCTATTCATTGATGGAGGGGGGGAAGCTCCGCATTATCTACGATCTCAAGGAATATGTTGAGGCCAAAAACCGCCAAAGCCACTACAACGCCACGCTGCTGGCGGAAGGGATCCGTTCCAGCCTCACGGTTCCGCTTTATGTGGAGGGGAAGCCGACCGCCATTATCTTTTTCTCGTCGCGCCTGCCGGGGGTGTACACCCCCGAATACCTGGGCCGGCATTACGATGCCTGCATGACGTCGCTGGCGGCAGTGCAGGATAATCTGGCGGTGGCGCTTGAAAAGGCATTGACGATCACGCGCCTTGAAGAAACGAACCGGCGGCTGAAGGAACTGTTGACGATGAAGGACGACTTCCTTTCCATCGCGTCGCATGACCTTCGCTCACCGCTGACCGCCATCATCGGGTTCGGCAAAATGATGGCGGATAAAACGCCGGTGAACGAACTGCAGCGGCGGGGGCTGGAGATCATGGTGAACTCCGCCGGCCACCTGCTGACGCTGGTGGACGATATCCTGGCGTTGGCGAAAGCGAACGCTTCCAGCATGGAGGTGAACCTCGCTCCCGCCGCCATCGGCGATATCCTGCAGGATTCCATTTCCGCCATGTCGTTCAACGCGCACAACAAGGAGATCGTGCTGGAGCATCTTCCGCTGAAGCCGAGTCCCGAACTGGCCCTTGACCGCTCGAAAATATTCCAGGTGTTCAACAACCTCATCAGCAACGCCATCAAATTCTCCCCGGTGGGGGGAACGATCCACCTGCGGGAAAGCGTGACGAACGGCTCCTACTGTTTCGAGGTTGAGGACAACGGCCCCGGCATCAGCGAAGATGACCGGAAAAAACTGTTCAACAAATACGTGCAGGTGGGCGGCGACGAGGCCGCGAAGGCGAAAGGCAGCGGGCTTGGCCTGGCGATCTGCAAGATGATCGTCAACGGGCATGGCGGCGAGATAGGGGTGGGCGGCGAACTGGGCAAGGGGGCCGTGTTCCACTTTACCCTTCCGTTGAAGGAGAAAGGGAATGCAGGACATTGACCGCGCGCGCGAAGCGCTGGCCGCCGCACACAAGGTGGTTGCGCTTACCGGCGCAGGGATCTCGGCCGAAAGCGGCGTGCCGACCTTCCGCGGCGACGGCGGCTTGTGGAAAAATTTCCGGGCCGAAGAGCTTGCCACTCCTGAAGCATTCCACCGCGATCCGCTTCTGGTATGGGAATGGTACGGCTGGCGGCGGCAAACCATCGCCCCGCTGGCGCCGAATCCGGGCCACTACGCGCTGGTTGCGATGGAACGGCGGTTCGGCGAATTCATGCTGGTGACGCAAAACGTCGACGGCCTGCACCGCGCGGCCGGAAGCGTGAAGCTGGCCGAACTGCACGGCAACATCTGGTTCACCCGCTGCACCGTGGAGGGAACCGTGCGCGAAAACCGCGCGGTTCCCCTGGCGCTCCTGCCACCGCGCTGTTCCTGCGGGGCGTTGCTGCGGCCGCACATCGTATGGTTCGGCGAGGAGCTGGATGCCGGCGTGCTGCAATCGGCGGTAGACGCCTGCCGCGCCGCCGATGTGATGATCGTGGCCGGCACGTCGTCGGCGGTCTATCCGGCGGCGGGCCTGGCAGGATTGGCGAAGGAGGCCGGCGCGTTTTTGATAGAGATCAATATTGAAGCGACCCCCGCCAGCGGGATGATGGATGTCCATCTTTCGGGCCGGTCGGGGGAGCTTCTACCGAGGTTGCTGGAGTAACCGATGACGATACTGATGGCCGTGGTGGGGCTTTACTTTGCGTCGGGCGTTGTGGCGCTGGCGCTGCACAGAACGCCGTCGATGGCGAACCGCGCGGGGGCCGCGGGGGCGGCGCTGGCCGGGCTGGTTGGTTTTGCGGCGGCGGCGTATATGCTCCTCAATCCCGCCGAACGGTCGTTCACGATGGAGTGGAGTGTTCCGTACGGCTCGCTGAATATGGGGGCCGACCCGCTGACGTTGTTTTTTCTGCTTCCGGTTTTCGGGATTTCGGCGCTGGCGGCCGTTTATGGCTTTGGGTGGCTGGAGCGGCGCGGGTTGGCGGTTCATCCGGCGGTGGCATGGTTTTTTTACAATCTCATGGCGGCCGGCATGACGCTGACGCCGTTGGCGCGCAATGGCATCCTTTTTCTTTTCGCGTGGGAGATAATGGCGCTGGCCTCCTTTTTCCTCGTGATGATGGGGGAGTGCGACGCGGAGCAGAAAGGGGCGGCGCGGTTGTACCTGCTTGCCACGCACACCGGCGCGGCGCTGCTGTTCGGCGCGGTGATCTATCTCGCGCGGGGAAGCGGGAGCGCCGATTTCGGCCTCATGCATGCCGCCACAACGCCGGAGGCGGCGGTGCTGTTTGCGCTTTTGGTCATCGGCTTCGGCGCAAAGGCCGGTTTTGCCGGTTTGCATGTCTGGATGCCGCGCGCCTACGCGGCGGCCCCGCCGTTCGCCGCCGCCCTGATGGCCGGGGCGATGGGGAAACTGGGCATTTACGGTATTCTCCGTTTCATTCCTCTGCTTGGCGCGCCCGCCCCCTGGATGGGGTGGACGCTGGTAGCCGTCGGCGCGGTGTCGGGAGTGGCGGGGGCATTGCTGGCGTTGACCCAGACCGATCTGCGGAAACTGCTGGCGTATTCCAGCGTGGAGAACATCGGCATTATCGCCATGGGAACCGGCTTCGCCCTGCTCGGCGCCGCGCTGCGGTTTCCTGCCATGGCGATGCTGGGGGCGGCGGGAGCCATCTTCCATGTGTTGAATCACTCCATGTTCAAAAGCCTGCTCCTCATGCAGGCCGGGTCGGTGCGGCTGGCATGCGGCAGTTCCGTCATGTATTGGATGGGGGGCCTGTATAAAAAACTTCCCTGGACCGGCACGCTGATCCTCATCGGGTCCGCCGCCATCAGCGGCCTGCCGCCGCTTTCCGGTTTCATCAGCGAATTTACGGTATTCCTTGCCGCTTTCAAGGGGCTGACTGCCGGCGGTATGGGATTGGTTCTTCCCGCCATCGGCGCGGTAGCCGCGCTTGCGCTGATCGGCGGGCTTGCGGTGGCGGCATTCGCCAAGATGTTTGGCATCGCGTTTCTCGGCCATCCCCGTGAAGAATTCCCCTTGAAGGTTGAAGAGCCGGGGCTGGCGTTGCGGTTGCCGGGAACGGTGCTTGCGGCGGTCATGGTGACCGCGGCGTTCTATTCCCCATGGTTAGTGCTGCTGTTGAAGGCGCCGCTGGTGGAGGTTGCCGCCGGTCTTGGCGGCGTGCCGAAGGCCGCGCTGGAGGCGGGCATATTGGCGGCGCTTCGTCCGTTGTTGGGGATTGTCCAGGTTTTGGCGATCCTGCTGCTTGCGCTGGCGGGCGGGGCCTACCTGCGGCACCGGCTTTTGGCGGGGCGGAAGGTGGGACGGACGGTTACCTGGGATTGCGGCTACGCCGCGCCAAGCCCGCGGATGCAGTATTCGGCGTGGTCATTCGCCGCGCCGCTGGCGGAATTCTTCGACAAGGCGGGAACGGCGGAAAAAACCATCAAGACCGATGAGGCGTATTTTCCGTCGGCCGCCGGCGAGGTGACTGTGCATCTTGCCGATCCGGCGGTAACGCGGGGCTTCGCGCCGCTTTATTTCGGCCTCAACCGTCTGTTGGCCCGGGTGCGGAGGCGGCTGCAAGGCGGCGTGCATTTCTATATCCTGAATATCGTGGTGGCATTGATCGCGCTGTTGCTGATCTGGAAACTGTTTTTGTAAAGGTTAATTGCGGGAGACGCGCTTTTGCGGCGCGGGGATCGTTGCATGCAGGATCAGCCTGTCATCGCTTTTACGCCTCCAGCCCGGAAGGATCGTGCCCGGAAAGATCAAGCCGGGGGGATGAGGGCGGCTTTCAGCGTTTCCCGTATCGTTTCCATCCGTTCGGGGTTGGTCACTTTATTGCCGCCGGGTTCACAAACATAGAAGGTGTTAAGCGCCTTGTGCCCCTCAACGGCGATGCTGGCCGAAACGATATCCAGCCCCAGGCCGCTGATGGCGCGGGCGGAATCGAACAGCAGCCCGATGCGGTCGCGCGAGACCGTTTCCAGCACCGTGTGGGAGAACGACACGTCGTTGAGCACGCGTACGTGCGGATCCACCATGACGGTATTCTGCCCCACGGGGATGCGGGTGCGTCCCTTTAAAATTTCATCCACCGTTTTTTCGCCGGAAAGCACGCGGCGGACTTCGTTCTCCACGCGCCCCCAGAAGGCATCGTCGCCAAGGGGCGCCCCGTTGGGGCCGTGGACGCGGAAGAAATCGAAGGCCACCCCTTCGGCGTGGGTGAGGATGACCGCCTGCAGGATGTCGATGTTCTTCGAGGCAAGCGTGCCGAGCGCATTGTAAAGCAGTCCCAGCTTGTTTTTTGAGACCAGCGTGATCTCCCCCGGATCGGTGGCCGAGATAAAGCGGTGCTGTATCAGCGGCGCGCCGTCTCCCTTTATGAATGCGGTAAAGATGGCTGCGTCGCGTTCCACATCCTCCGGCGAGCGCATGAAGAAGTATTTGTCCGGCATCCCCTTGATGAATCGGATGACATCGGGGGTCATTTTTTCCGGCGGCAGGAAGCGGCCCGGGGCCAGCCACTGCATCGGGTCTTTTCCCTCGAAGTAGGTCGCCCCCATGGTGAACAGCTCTTTCAGCAGCGCCCCTTTCCATGAGTTCCAGATGCCGGGGCCAACGGCGCAGGTGTCGGCATAGGTGAGCATATAGAGGCGCTTGAGGGTTTCATCGTTTTCCACCTGCTCGGCGAATTCGATGACGGTGTGCGGCTCGTGGATGTCGCGTTTTTGCGCCACACTGTTCATCAATAGGTGCAGCCTCACCAGCCGTTCCACCGTGTCGGCTTCTTCCTCACTGTACCCGATGCGCCGGAGGATGACGGGGTCGATCCGTTCTTCGTGATGGCCGCCCGCTCCCTTGCCCAGGTCGTGCAGCAGGAGGGCCAGGCGCACCAGATCCTTGCGCGGCTCGGCGAGATAGAGGGCGCTCAGCAGATCGCACTCGGGGCGTTCGTTCCTCTTGAGGTTGTCAAACTCAAGGATGGCGCGGAAGGAGTGGCCGTCCACCGTGAAGCGGTGGTAGAGGTCGAACGGGGTGAGGTATCGGATGGAGTGGAATTCCGGGATGATGGCAGTGAGCACCTTGCAATCGCGCATCAATTCCAGCGCCTTGACCGGGTCCTGCATCTCAAGGATGCCGCGCAGCCCCGTGCCCAGCCGTACCGGGTCGGGCCGCTCCTGTTTCCAGATCTGGCCGGCCTCGTCGAGCATTCGCCGCAGGCCGGGGGAGGGGCGCAATTCTTTATCCACCATGAGGCGCAGGATGGTGAAGAGCGTTTCCGGTGTAGCGGCCAATTCCGCCGCTGTGAGGTCTTTCACGAAGATCTCGTCCTCCCCCGCGAAGATGTTGGGGGCGAGCATTTTGGTGCGGATCTTCAGGAAGAACATCTGGGTTTTGGTGCGGTAACGCATCGCCTGCGCCCGCACGCTTTGGCCGAAGCGGAGCACCGTATCGGCGGCGCGGTAATAATCGTGCATCATCTGGATGACGGGGGCGTCCCCTTCGCCGGAAAAGCCAAGCCGCTTTGCCACGCGCGGCTGCATGGCATAGTCGAGCAGGTTGTGCGGCCCCTTGGCGAGGAAGTGAATGTCGTTGCGCAGGCGGAGAATGAAATCAACCGCCTCGGTGACGGATTTTTGTTCTTCGGCGTCCATCAGGCCGCGCTCGGCGATCCCTTCGATCCCGCGCACGCTGTAGCGGGCGGCGGCTACCCAGAGGGCCGTGTGATAGTCGCGCAGCGCGCCGGGGGATTCTTTCACGTCCGGCTCGGTGAGCAACAGGGTGTTGTGCCACTTTCCGTGGCGTATCTCGCTTTCCACCCACTTGTCGCGGACAAACCGCTCGGACTGTTTGGCCATGACGTTTTTGCCAAATTGGTATTCGAAACGGGCAAAGAGTTCCTTGTCGCCCAGAAGGAACCGCGCTTCGAGCATGCCGGTCTTGCTGATGAGATCGGTTTGGGCGATGCGGAGGCAATCAGCGATGGTGCGGGTGGCGTGTCCCACCTTGAATCCTACATCCCACATCATCGGGATGATGGCGCCGGGGAGGGCCGCGCCGGCTTCGCCGATATCCTTGTCATACAGGAACAGGAGATCGATATCGGACCAGGGGTTGAGTTCCTCGCGTCCGTAACCGCCGAGGGCCGCCAGTGCGAAGGGGATGCTGGCGCTTTGGGGGACCATCTCGGCAAAAAGTTCCTTGATGATCCCGTCGACTGAAGCGGCCCAAAAACGGCAGACATCAAATCCGCCGCCGCCCGCGGCGTGGCGTTCCTCCAGCGCGGTGCGAAGCCCCGTTATTTTTTGGCTGAAGACGGCGCGGGTGGTCATGATCTTTTCAATTTCACTTCAGCCAGCACCGCTTTGACGGTGAGGGTTTTTCGTTCGCGGACGATGGTCATTTTCACCTTCGTGCCGGGCGTGAGCGAGAGCACCGCTTTTTTCAACTGCGCATAGTGAAGGATTTTTTCGCCGTTGAAAGAGGTGATCACGTCATTTAACTGGATGCCGGCGCTTTGAGCCGGGCCGCCGCGCAGGATCGCCGTCACCAGCACCCCCAGGCCATCCTCGATGCGGAGGTGCTGGGCCGCTTCAGAGGTGAGGTCCTCGCCGGTCAGTCCCAGTGTGCCCCGCCGAATCCGTTTGCCGGCCGCCAGCCGGGGCATGATGGCCTTGGCGATGTTGATCGGGACGGCGAACGCGATGCCGGCCCCGCCGCTTTGGACGGCGGTGTTTATACCGACCGCTTCACCGTTGATATTGACCAGCGGGCCGCCGCTGTTTCCGGGGCTGATGGCTGCGTCGGTCTGGATGAAATCCTCCATTTCGATAAGGCCCAGTCCGCTGCGTTTGACGGCGCTCACCACGCCGGCGGTAAATGTTTTGCCGACGCCGTACGGGTTGCCGATGGCGAGAACCCATGCCCCCGGTTCCAGCGTGTCGGAATTCCCCAGCGGCAGAACGTGATGGCGGTAGTCCCCCGGCACTTTCAGAAGAGCCACGTCGCTTGCCGGGTCGTTGCCGAGCAGGCGGGCATCCTGTTCATACTCGGCGCGGTGGGCGACCCGCACGATGATCCGGTCGGCGTCCGCAACGACGTGGTA
>JAKAGL010000107.1 GCA_021815535.1 bacterium | reverse complement strand
CGGCATCCGATGGGGAGGAAGTAACTGACAGAGATCCCAATTTTGGGGCAGGGGTTTCGGCGGGTTTCGCCGGTTCCGGTGAGGCAGTCTCAGCCGGGGCAGCTTCTTGCGGCACGGCATCGGCCGCGGGAGAAGTATCCGTTTCTGCAAATGCACAGGTAGCAATGATCAGGAAAATCGCGGTGAAAACCCCTTTTTTTATCACATCTCCCCTTTATTAAAAATGTCTGCCGCATACTATAGCAAAACGCGGAAAAACCAGGGGAGGGAAAAAGAAAAAAAACGGGGGGAAGGGGAGGGGGAGGGGAAACCCCCCGTTTTTTTATTTTGGCATTATCATAGTGGCCAAGCACAACACATCTTTTGTTGCCTCAACCTTATGCCTTTATATATTGCACGATACGTGCCATAATTAACTAATTAAAATACAGTGGGATATGTTTATGTGTCACTTTTTAATGTGCGGTAAAAACGTTACTCTGAGGCATTATTGTTTCTTCTAGCCTGGTTTCAGCGGTAATTTGAGTTGTTTCTTTAAAGTTGATTCGATGGGGGATGGTTCGAAATGAATTCAGCCTCTTCAGGAGAGATGCCCTTAGGCAAGGATGTCAAAGGCGGCGATAAAAAATACTTCGGTCAAGTTTCAGCATATCGGCCGCCTTCGATTTGTTGCCGTTACATTTTTCCAGAGTTAGTTTCAACACTTCATCCGTTACCTTTTCCATTGAAAAGGCTTCTTCGGGGAGGTTTATCACCAGATGAACATTGCCGGGGCGGTTTGAGCCGGGCGCGGGAGTGCCGCCTTCTTCGGTGATAGAGAGGTGTTTTGGCTGTATCAGTTGTCCCTCGGTTAGGATGGCGGCCCGCTCCAGGCAGTTCTTCAGTTCACGGATATTGCCGGGCCATTCGTAACGCAATAATTTTTCCATCGCTTTCTCCGAAAGGCCGGGGAGCGGCTTCCCCAGTTCTTTCCGCAATTGTCCCAAGAAATAGTTTGCCAACAGGGGAATATCTTCCTTCCGCTTGCGAAGGGGCGGCAGAGTGATCGGGAACGAACTGATGCGGTGGAAGAGATCCACCCGGAAACTTTCATTTGCCACCATTTCTTCAAGATTACGGTTGGTAGCGACGATAATCCGGACATCGGCTTTGATCGGCTTGTGCGAGCCTACTTTTTCATATACGCGTTCTTGCAGTATCCGCAGCAATTTGGCCTGCAAGTCCAAGGGCATATCGCCGATTTCATCAAGCAGAATGGTTCCCTTTTGGGCCAGATCAAACTTGCCATCCCGGTCTCGGTCCGCGCCCGTGAATGCTCCCTTAACATGGCCGAACAATTCCGATTCGAGAAGGGCGGATGGTATGCCAGCGCAGTTCACCGCCACAAAGCTGTTGGCCATGCGGGGGCCGGAGAAATGGATGGCGCGGGCCAGCACTTCTTTCCCGGTTCCGCTTTCCCCGTAAATTGCCACGGAGGTATTGATGGTTGCGGCAACTTTTTCGGCCGTTTCCAGCACCCGTTTCATCAGGGCGGATTGCGTGACGATATTATGGAAGCTGTATTGTTCCTTGAGCTGGCTTTTAAGCTTTACGTTTTCTTCATTGAGCCGCCGGAATTCCAGGCTACGCCTGATGGCCGCAACCAGTTGCTGCGGCTCAAACGGTTTTAACATGTAGTCCGTGGCGCCGTCTTTCATGCTGGCAACAGCCATGTCGATGGTGCCGTGGCCTGTCAACATGATAAACGGCAGGGAATGATGCCGTTTCTTCACCTCTTTAAGAAGTTCCGGCCCATCCATGTGGGGCATCTTCTGGTCTGCGATGACCATATCCGTGTTTTCTTGATCCAGAATGCCAAGGGCTTCAACCCCATTGCGGGCGGTTAATATCTGAAAGCCCTCGGCCCTGAGAATACTTCCCAATGTTAACAGCGCCACCTCGTCATCATCGACGATGAGCACCGATGCTTCGTAATTCCCCATGCAAATCCCCCGACGCCCATTATGCGCCAAACTGCCGCCGCAAGGCAATCCGTCTTATAACGCGATAGGCGTAATAAGCGGTTTACGGGGGCTGGAGTTACGGTCAATTTTTAAAGATATTGCGCCGTTCTTTGCAATATAATTGCAACGGATATGATGAAAAAACACGAGCGGGCGGATTTTGGAAAAATCACCAACTATCCCATCCGTGAGCGGACGAATAAGGTGAAAATCGCCGATTTCGCCGACGTCGGCCGGTACCGGGTGACGAAAAACATCGCCGACTTGATGCCGAAACAGCTTAAAGCTTCGGATTTCAAGTCCATCGTAGGCCATCTGGGGGCTGCGGCCAAACACAACAAAGGGGTTATCTTTGCCATCGGCGCGCACGTCATCAAGGTGGGATGTTCAAGCATCCTCATCAACTGGATAGAGCGCGGCATCATCACCGGCATCGCCATGAACGGCGCGGGGGCGGTGCACGATCTTGAGATCGCCCTCATCGGCCAGACCAGTGAGGACGTGGAAGAGGAAGTAAAAACGGGCCGCTTCGGCATGGTAGAGGAGACCGCCGCCATGACGATGGAGGCATTGCGCGCCTACCCCGATATGGGCTTCGGCCAGTGTATCGGCCAGTATATTCTCGACAAAAAGATGGCCTATGCCGACAAAAGCATCCTCGCCGCGTGTGCGGCCAAGGGGATCCCGGCCACCGTCCACGCCGCCATCGGTTGCGAGATCACCCATATTCATCCGTTGACCGATGGCGCGCTGATAGGCGGAAAAAGTTTCGAGGATTTCCGTATTTTCACCGCCATGCTCAAAACGCTCACCGGCGGCGGCTGTTACTTCAACGTCGGCTCGGCGGTCATTTTGCCGGAAATTTTTATCAAAGCGCTTTCCGCCGCCCGCAATTTGGGGGATGACGTGCGCGATTTCACCGCCGTCGATTTCGATATGACCATGCACTACCGTCCGGGAGTCAACGTGGTATACCGCCCCGTCACCACCGGCGGCAAGGGGTTTCGCATAACCGGCCATCACGAGTTGTTGTTGCCGTTGCTGTATCACCTGTATGAAAATGGCAATTGGTGATGAAGCTCCGTGTGCTTGGCTCCGGCAGCGAAGGAAACGCGACCCTTATCCATTCTGAAACCACCGCGCTGTTGATCGACGCCGGCTTTGCCTGCCGCGAGCTGGAAAAGCGGCTTAAGCTGGCCGGCTTTATGCCGGAAGAAATCAAGGCCATCGCCATTACCCACGAACATACCGACCACATCCGCGGCGCGGCTCTTTTCTCGCGCCGGTACGGTATACCGATCTACCTCACACGTGGCACATGGCTGGCCGGCAGCGGCCAATTGGAAAAGGCGGGTAAAATGGAGACGGTCATCCCCGATGAGCCGTTCGCCGTAGGAGATATTACGTTGCACCCTTTTTCCATCCCGCATGACGCGGCCGAACCGGTTGCCTATTTAAGCGAATGCAGGGGACGGCGCGCGCTGGTGATGACGGATCTGGGATTCGTTACCGTACGCGCCATAGAAAATTTCCGCCTTGCGCATCTCGCGCTGGTGGAAAGCAATCACGATCCGGAATTGCTGGATATTGGCCCCTATCCGTGGCCGTTGAAACAGCGTATTAAAGGGAAGCTGGGGCATCTTTCCAATGACGACTGTATGCGGCTGCTGGCGGATGCGGCGGGGGAAGGCCTTGGTACCGTTATCTTCGCCCACCTGAGCCGGCAAAATAACAATCCGAATCTGGTCCGGCTGGGGGCCGACAGCTTTGTCGCTGCGGCTGGCCAGCGGATCACCTATGAAATAGCGCGGCAGGATCAACTGGGCGCCTTGCACGATGTATGAAGGAACTGAATAGATGATTGAACGATATACCTTGAAAGAAATGGCCGATCTTTGGTCGATGCAGAATAAATTCGCCGTTTGGCTGGAGGTGGAGATCGCCGCCTGCGAGGCGCACCACAAGCTGGGGAACATCCCCGCCGACGCGCTGGCGGTCATCAAGAAAAAGGCGAACTTCGACGTAGCGCGCATCGACGAGATCGAAAAAGAAGTGCGTCACGACGTGATAGCCTTCACCACATCCGTGGCCGAATTCATCGGCCCGGAGAGCCGGTACGTTCACATGGGCCTCACCTCGTCCGACGTGGTGGATACCGCGCTTTGCGCGCTGATGAAACGCGCCGGCGGATTGATTCTGGAAAAGCTGGATATGTTTCTTGCGGCGTTGGAAAAACAGGCGCACGTTTACAAAATGACGCCGTGTATGGGACGCACCCACGGAGTCCACGCCGAGCCGACCACCTTCGGCCTCAAGCTGGCGCTCTGGCATGCCGAGATGCGGCGCAACCGCCAGCGGCTGGTGCATGCCATCGAAACCATCAGCGTGGGAAAAATATCCGGTGCGGTGGGCACCCATGCCCATTGCAGTCCTGAGATCGAAAAGTACGTCTGCGAAAAAATGGGCCTTGTTCCCGCCCCCATTAGCACACAGATCATCCAACGTGATCGCCATGCTGATTACATGGCGGCCCTTGCCATCACGGCGGCCACCATTGAAAAGATAGCGCTTGAAATACGGCATCTCCAGCGCAGCGAGGTGCTGGAGGCCGAAGAGCCGTTTCATCAGGGACAAAAAGGTTCTTCCGCCATGCCGCACAAGCGCAACCCCGTGCAGTGCGAGCAGATGTGCGGCCTGGCCCGCGTGATGAGGGGCAACATGCACACCGCGCTGGAGAACGTGGCGCTGTGGCATGAGCGCGACATCAGCCACAGCGGCGCCGAGCGGGTGATCGTGCCGGATAGCACCACCCTGCTGCATTACATGCTGGAAAAGATGCGCAAGGTCATCGAGGGGTTGCATGTGTACCCCAAACGGATGCTCAGGAACATCGATGCCACCTACGGCCTTTTTTATTCACAAAAAGTGCTGCTGGCGCTTGTGGAAAGCGGTATGGCCCGCGAAGAGGCTTACGCGTTGGTGCAGGGACTGGCGATGCGTTGCTGGCGCGAAGAACTCCTTTTCAAGGATCTCGTGATGGCTGAGCCGAAGATCGCCGGGCGGCTGGGCGCGGCCCGGATTGAAGAATTGTTCGACCTGAACTATTATCTTAGGAACGTTGACCATATTTTCAAACGCGTATTTGGCGGCTGACCGCCGCATCGGGAGGAGACTGTGACCAAACAGATGGAAAAGATTTACGAGGGGAAGGCGAAAATCCTTTACCTCACCGACAACCCGGACCAGGTGATACAGCACTTCAAGGATGACGCCACCGCGTTCAACGCGCAAAAGCGCGGCACGATCGTGGACAAAGGGGTGATGAACAACATGCTCACCGCGCACATTTTTGAATATCTGGAAAAGAACGGGGTAAAGACCCATTTCGTGAAAAAACTCAACGACCGCGACATGCTGGTGAAGAAAGTAACCATCGTCCCAGTTGAAGTGGTGGTGCGCAACGTGCTTGCCGGTTCGCTCGCCAAGAAACTGGGTAAAGAAGAAGGCATTCAGCTGGCCCACCCGGTGGTTGAGTATTACTACAAGGACGACGCGCTGGGCGATCCGATGATAATGCCCGACCACGTTCTGGTTTTCGGCTGGGCCACCCACAGCGAACTGGATGCCATCCGTACGATGGCACTGCGCGTGAACGGGCTGTTGCTGGAACTTTTTAAGAACCACGGCATCCGGCTGGTCGACTTCAAGCTGGAATTCGGGCGATACAAAGGCGGCATTATCCTTGCCGACGAGTTTTCCCCGGATACCTCACGCCTGTGGGATATGGAAAGCGGAGAGAAGATGGATAAGGACCGCTTTCGCCGCGATCTCGGCAAAGTGGAAGAATCGTATCGCGAAGTCGTACGGAGGATATGCGGACAATGAAAGCAAAAGTGACCGTGACGCTGCGTGAGGGCATCCTGGATACCCAGGGAAAAGCGGTAGAACATGCGCTTCACTCAATTGGTTTCACGGGGGTCAAGAATGTCCGCATCGGCAAGCATATCGAGATGGATATCGACAGTGCAGACGCCGCCGCCGTCCAACGGCAAGCGGACGATATCTGCAGAAAGCTGTTGAGCAATCCGGTAATGGAGGATTTCCGGGTTACGGTGGAGGAAGGGAAATAACGTGGATCTTGCCGGCATCAAGAACATCATGTGCGAGATACCGATGTTCGATAACATCAAGCAATCAGACATCGTTATTCTCGCCAGTAAGCTGGAATACCGCCGTTATCCGGCCAATAGTTTGGTGGCAAAGGAAGGATCCGCGGGCGATTCCGTGCTGTTTATCACCAGCGGGAAAGTGGAGATCCGCAAAGAGAGTTTCGACGGGAAATATACCGTGCTCGCCCAGCATGGAAAAGGGAGAAGCGTGGGTGAAATGGCTCTCGTGAGGGGCGATGCAACGCCGCGCGGGGCAAGCATCGTGGCCACCGAGCCGACTGAAGCGCTCTTCCTTTCGCGCGATAATTTTGACATCCTCATCGAAAAGAATCCTACCATCGCCATACAGATATTGCGCAATATTGCCTCGACCATAAGCGAACGGCTTGATCACCTCGGCAGCCGTTTTGCGGACAATCAGCGTTAAGAGCCGCCATGAAAAATCCAAAAATCGGGGTGGTGCTTTTTCCCGGGGCGAATTGCGAACGGGATACGATTCATGCCGCGTCACTGCTTCCCGGCGCCGCTGTGCGCCACATCTGGCATAAGGATGCTTCGGTGGGGGACATCGATGTCGTATTCCTCCCCGGAGGTTTTTCATACGGTGATGCGCTGCGTTGCGGTGCGATTGCCCGTTTTTCGCCCGTAATGGGGTCGGTGGCGGAATTTGCCGAAAAAGGGGGCATCGTTATCGGCATCTGCAACGGTTTTCAGGTGCTCACCGAGTGCCATTTACTGCCGGGTGCGCTTTTGATGAACGAATCGCGTAAATTCATCTGCAAGAACATCCACGTCCGCGTAGAACGTAACGATATCCCCGCTACGCGCGCGTTGAAAAAAGGGGATGTGCTGAAACTTCCTATCGCCCATGGCGAAGGACGCTATTACGCTTCTACCGAGACCATTCAGTCGCTGGAGGCCAACGGGCAAGTGGTGGTCCGCTACTGCGATGAAAACGGCAACATAACGCCTGAGGCAAATCCTAACGGCGCACTCAACAACATCGCCGGTATTTGCAACGGCCGCGGCAACGTGTTTGGATTGATGCCGCATCCAGAGCGCGCCTCCGAGCCGATTTTGGGCAATACCGACGGTTGGGGTATATTGAAATCACTCCTAACGTAGGTCTGGCGAAGACCGCGCTATGATCAACCGGTTCGTCGAGAAGATATCCCGCACGCCATTTGTTCACATCCTGTGGATCGGTGTGGTCGTATCGGTGATCATGACCGCCGCTATCGTCGCTCCGCTGAGCGTTTATTTTCACGGGGTGGTGACATACGATTACATGATCACTGGCACGGTGGCTTCGTTTTTCGTTTCAACCGTGGTAATAGGGTTGATAGTATCTTTCATACGCCTTATGCGCATGGCCGATAGCCGCCATCAGGTCGAACAGGCCGTAACGACCGCCGTTAACGTGCGGCTTGCCGCCGCCGTGGAACAGACCGGTGAGGGAGTGTATATCACCGACGCCAGCAACAAAATCGTGTACGCCAATCCGGCCTTTACCCGGATTACCGGCCATCCCGCCGCGGAGATTCTGGGGAAAACGCCCGACTTTCTCAACAGCGGCAAACATCCCGAACTGTTTTACCGGAACATGTGGGAAACGCTGCAAACCGGAAAGACATGGGAGGGGCGTTTCATAAATCGCCGCAAGGATGGCAGTCTCTTTGAG
>JAKAGL010000106.1 GCA_021815535.1 bacterium | reverse complement strand
GGCCGCCCCAGCACGGTCGGTTTGCCGTGGTGTTTCCATTCCGCCAGCACCCAGCCGATCGATGCGGCGGCGCTGGCGACGTGCGTGGTGACAAACGCGGTAACCGCCAGCGTGCCGGAGGCAAGGGCCGACCCGGCGTTGAACCCGAACCAGCCGAACCAAAGCAGCGCCGCGCCGGTGACCGTCATGGTGAGGTTGTGCGGTATCATCGGCTCGGCGGGATAGCCTTTGCGCTTTCCCAGCACCAGCGCGCAGACAAGCGCCGCAACGCCGGAAGAGATGTGCACAACGAGGCCGCCGGCAAAATCCAGCGCACCCATCTTCATCATCCAGCCGCCGCCCCATACCCAGTGCGCCAGCGGGTCATACACGATAGTGCTCCAGAGTACGATAAAGATGAGGTAGGCGCTGAATTTCATCCGCTCGGCGAACGCGCCCGATATCAGAGCCGGGGTGATGACGGCGAACATCATCTGGAACATCATGAAAAGCTGCGCCGGGATGGTGCCGTTCGGCTCCAGGCCTACCCCTTTCAGCCCGCTCATCGAGAGATCCCCTACAACGCCTCCCACATCCGGGCCAAATGCCAGCGAATACCCGACGAGCACCCACTGTATCGAGATCACGCCGAGCGCGATAAAGCTCTGCATGATGATGCTCAGCACGTTCTTGCGGCGGACGAGGCCGCCGTAGAAAAGGGCCAGGCCCGGCGTCATCAGCATGACCAGCGCGGTGGAGACCAGCATCCATGCGGTATCGCCGGAATCGATGTGGGCAACCGGCGCGGGGGCCGCCGCCTCTTCCGCGAAGGCGGCGCCGGCCATCATGAACATGCCAACAAGGATAAGTAGGCTTAAAGTCTTTTTCATGTTTTTCTCCCTCATATCGCTTCCTTGCCGCGCTCCTTGGTGCGGATGCGGATCGTTTCTTCCACGGGAAAGATGAATATCTTGCCGTCCCCGATCTGCCCCGTGCCGGCGGCCCCGATGATGGCCTCGATCACGTTATCCACCAGTTCTTCGGGCACCACCGTTTCCAGCTTTACTTTGGGCAGGAAGTCGATCTTGTATTCCGCGCCGCGGTAAACCTCGGTGTGCCCCTTTTGGCGCCCAAAACCTTGCACCTCGGTCACCGTCATGCCATGTACGCCGGTTTCAATCAGTTTTGCTTTCACGTCGTCGAGTTTGTGCGGCTTAATAATCGCTTCGATCTTTTTCATTGTGTCCCCCGTTTTAAAAATTAACGTCGTAATTGAACTCAAAGGTCGGATCGTGCAGCTTGCCGTTGTTGTAGATGTTGTAGCCGAAAATGAAACTCGAATCGGGAGAGATGGTGTACGCAACGCCGAAGCTTAGGGCTCCGTAGCTGCTTTTGCCCCCCTGGTAGTCGACCGCCGCCCACCATTTGCCGTTCAGCGCCTTATCCCACGAGGCCAACAAGCCTGTGTTATCGGCCTTGCCGGTATCATCCACCAGCACCTTGCCGTTGCCCGAGAAATAGCCAAGGCTGATGCGGCCCGCCGGGCCGAATGTTTTTGCGGCCATCGCATACAGGATGTTGCTATCGGTGCGGAAGTCGGTGGCCGAGGCGGTGGAGCTTTTGGTTCCGAAGTCATATCCGCCCACCGCAAGGGAGGGCGTCATCCCGCCGAATGATCCCTCCTTGATGCCCGACTTCAGGTTGAAGTACCACGGATTCCTGCTGCCGCCCATCCCCATATCGCGGTAATCCACGCCAACCTCCACGCCAAACTTGTCGTCATGCGGTACAATGCCGGCGGTGAGGCCGTAATTTATAGTGTTCCCCGTGGTGGCTGACGGTTCCTTCGTCACGCTGTTATAAGTGTCCGCCCCGAAATGAACCACGCCGAACGCCTGAATATCGGTCGAGGGGATCCAGATTTGGGTGGAAGGGGTGGCGTACGCCGTTCCCGCGATCCCGAACGCCAGGGCCGCCGCAACTATTGTCAAGGTCTTCTGCATCGTTTCTCCTCCTTTTCTGTTGCCCACAGTTTTAGCCGCGTGCCGTGCAATGCTGTCCTTCGAGAGAGCAAGCAACGGGCCAAACCGTAACAGGCGGTAAACAGGCATCTTGGCGCGATCCTTCGCGGGGTACTGCCGTTTATGTGTGCGGGTGAATGGAGTGAATGCCTATTTATTAGGCATATCAAGAAACGAGTTTGAAAAAAAATAGCCAACCGGGCGGGGAGGCCCGGTTGGCGTTAGGGGGAGGGGAGGGAAATCAGAGAAGATGCCGGTCAACCGATATCACGGCCTTCCCCGGCTTCCTCATAGGTTTTGCCGTCGCGGATATGGTAGATGCGCTTGAAAGTGGGGATGATCTTCTCGTCGTGCGTCACCACGATGATGGCGGTTTGATACTGTTTTGCCAGCCCGTTCAGGATCCGCATCACCACCAGCGCCCGCTGGCTGTCCAGCGTAGCGGTCGGCTCGTCCGCCAGCACGATCGGCGGATGGTTGGCAAGCGCGCGGGCGATGGCGACCCGCTGTTGTTCGCCGCCGGAGAGTTCCGTAACGTGTGCCGCCGCCCGGTGTTCCACGTCGAGCACCTGCAACAGGCCGAGCGCACGCTGACGCGCCCCGGCATCCGCCATGCCGGCCAGCATGGGGATCAGCGCCACGTTGTCCGTTGCGTCGAGAAACGGGATAAGGTACGGCGCCTGGAAAACAAAGCCGATGCGGTCGCGCCGGAGCGCGCGGAGGTCTTTTATCTTCCAGCCGTGGTCGTATATCGGCGTGCCGCCCAGCGTGATCCTGCCGCCGGTCGGTTCTATCACCGCGCCAAGCGCCTTCAGCAGCGTGCTTTTTCCCGAACCGCTGGGGCCGATGAGGCCGACCACCTCGCCGGGATATACCGCCATGTCGATCCCTTTCAGGGCGTCCACGGCGGTTTCGCCGGAGCCATAGCGCTTTGTCAACCCTTCAACCAAGATAGCGGGCATGTCCGTCTGCGCCATTTCAGCCCCCTATCGCCTCGGAGGGATCCACCTGCAACGCGGCGCGTATGCCCAGCAGGCTCGCCAGCGCGCTCACGATCATCGTTATGACGATGCCGCGCAGGGAATCCTGCGGCAGTAACAGAACGTACTTGGGGAAGTAGGGGGCCCACACCGTGGCCACCACTTTGCCGAACATGAAACCGATCAGCCCCAGTCCCAGCGCTTCCTGCAGGATCATTGATGCGATGGTGCGGCTGCTGGCGCCGACCAGCTTCAGCACGGCGATCTCGCGTATTTTGCCGATGGTCAGGGTGTAGATGATGAATGCGATGATGGCGGTGCTGACCAGCGTGAGGATGACGAGGAACATGAATATCTGGCGCGCCGAAACCGCGATCATCTTTACCACCAGGATGTCGGTCATTTCCTCTTTGGTGTAGGCCCCCAGCCGCTTCCACCGTTTCACGGTCTCCGCCACCGCGTTGGGGTCGGCCCCTTTTGCCACGCGCAGCAGAACGGCGTTCACGCTGTGGCTGGAGACCTGGTTCTCTTCCACCGCCCCCAGAATGCCGGGGCTGCCGGGCGGGTTCAGGCGCGGGTTCTGCGCCAGGCGAAGGCGGTCGGTGACGACGGCGTCGGCGTCGCGCACAAACTGTTCTTCCTGCGAATCCCGCAGCGGGATGAACAGCATCGGATCGCCGCCCGACGAGACCATCCGCCGGGTGGTGCCGACCACGGTGTATTCATTGTGGCGCAGGCGGATGCGGTCGCCCGTTTTGAAGCCGGTCTTCACGTCCGCCACCGCCTCATAATGGCCGCGGATGATGGGGCGGCCCGACACCAGGTAGAGCGGCGTGCCGGGGGCGTTTGGCTCTATGCCGGTCACCATCACGCGCACATCCTTGCCGGCGCTCCGCACCTGCATGGTTTGATAGGTCACGTTGCCGGTATCCGCCACGCCGGGGAGCGCCCGCAGGGAGCGGTAGATGTCGTCATGCAAAGCGGATGGCTCGGCGTACGGTCCCAGCGTTCCCTGCTGCACCACCCAAATGTCGGCGCCGGAGTTGTCGATGATGGCCTTCCCGTCATCCACCAGGCCGCGGTAAATCCCCGCCATGGAGAGCGTGAGGGCGATGAGCAGGCCCAGCCCCATGCCGGTAAAGATGTACCGGCTTCCGTGGTGCCGGATGTCGCGCCCCGCCAGGTTTATCACAGCGTTTTCACCTGCTTCACGCTCATGCCGCCGCGCAGTTCAACGGGACTGTACACGATAAAGCTTTCATCCGGGCGCAGGCCGCCGGTGATCTCGGTTTTTCCGTCCAGGGTGGTGATTCCCGTCTGCACGGCGCAAAATACCGTTTTTCCCCCTTCTATTTTCCAGATGCCGGTTTTGCCGTCCGCTTTTTTTACTGCCGCGGCGGGAACATGCAGTGCATTCTTCGCCGGGGCGGTGTTGATGGTCACTTCGGCCAACTCGCCCAGACGCAGCGGCGCGTCGCCGGTAAAATCAATATCCACCACGCGCTCCACCGTCACGCTGTCCCCCAGCATCTCGATCCTCGAAACTTTGCCCTTGAGCGCGTGCTGGCCGAGTGAGCGGAGCGTTATCAGAACCTCCTGTCCGGGAGCAATAGCCCCGGCATCGGCCTGATCCACCCGCGCACGTATCCAAAGCGTTTTCGGATCGACGACCTTCAGCACGCTTTGTCCCGCCACCACGGTGCTTCCCGGCTCTGCATCGCGCGATACCACAACGCCGTCATACCGGCTTACCAGCCGCAAATAGTTCTTTTGTACGCGAAGCGATTGCAGGTCGGCGGCGGCCTTTTCAATCTCCTGTCCGGCGATCCGCAGGGCGGCTTCGGCGCCGGTCAAAACGGCTTTCGCAAGGTCGGCATCGGCGACCTTCGCTTCGGCCAACTCGGCGCTTATCGTGGCGGAATCGCGCAGGCGCGCGTACCGTTCGGCGTTCGCCGCGGCGAGATCGTACCGGTTCTTTGCCTGTTCCACCTGCGCCTTTGCCACCGCGCGCGCGCCGCCGCTTTTTTCCCGCGCCGCCTCGGCGGCCGCTATCCGCTCATCCAGGTCTACCGGATCCATTTCTCCCAGCAGTTGCCCCGCCTTCACGGCGTCTCCCTGGTCTGCCAGCAGCCGCGCGATCCTGCCCGGCTGTGTGGGGCCGATGGTATAGACATACCTCGCTTCCACCGTGCCAATGCCGAAGACGCGTTGTTCCAGGGGGCCGGATTCGGCGCGCGCCACCACCACTTTCACCGGGGCCAGCGGGCCGCTGGTGGCGGCGGCCCAGACAAACGCCGAGATCAAGGCGGCCGGCGCGGCCATCCATGCTTTTCGTTTCAAACCTGCCAGCCTGCTCATTTGTTTTTATCTCCTGCCGAAAGTGAATCCCTGAAGAGGGGAAATACATGCCGGGCCAGATCGTCGAGGCGGGGCCCTTCGGTAAAGATCGTGGTGCGGATGACGATCCCCTGCACCATGGCGATGTAGAGGACGGCGGCGCTTTTCGGCTCCACCGAGGAAGCGGCAAGCCCCCGTTTCTTGGCTTCGGCGATTTTGGCGGCGATCCGCTTTTCATAGCCGTCCACCATCGCGCCGATAAGGCGGCGGAAGACCGGCTTGCCGGTGAGAAGGTGTTCCGAAAAAACCACGCGCGGAATGCCGGGATGTTTTTGAACGAAGCGCACGTGCGCATGAAACATTTTTTCCACGGCGCGCAGGGGATCGGCCTCTCCCCGTTCGGCTTCATCCAGCATCCTGCCTATCGCGGTTCTGATCCATCCGATCACGGCGATCCATACGTCATCCTTGGTGGGGAAATGCCGGAAGATGGCCGCCTGGGTCAGCCCGACCCTCTCGGCCATCCCCTCGGTGGTCACGCGGTCGAATCCCTGCGTGCCGGCGAGGGCGATCGCCGCCATTACCACGTCCTCTTTGCGCTCTTTCGCGGAGAGCCGTTTTCGTACCGTCGTTGCCGCCATCTGACACCTCACCGATATTAGTTAGTTATTACTCACTAACTAAGATAGCCGCAAACCCGCCGCCTGTCAATACCGCGCGGACCGCGCCGTTCAGGATGGACGCGCGCCCCCGCGGTCGTTTTCCAGCCGCCACAAATTGCGGCGCGCGTTGAGGAAGGACGGATCGTACCGCAGGGCGGCACGGTATTCCCGCGCGGCATCACCGCGCCGCCCGGCCATATAATAGGCGTAGCCAAGATTGTTGTGCGGCCGCGCCTTTAGGGGCGACTTTTGCACCGTGTCCTCCCAAAGCGCGATCTCGGAGGCATAGGCCCGGTTGCGGCGCACAGTGAAGGCGGCAAGAAGGCAAAGGACCAACGCGGATCCATAAATAACCGCGCGCCGCCGTTGCCGCCACCGATCACGGTATTGCATCGCCAGCGCCCCCGCGGCGATGCAAAGGCCCAGCAGGGGAAGATAGAGATGCCGCTCATTGGCGATATCGTTGCGCGGTATCACGGAATTGGAGGGGAGCATCTGGAGGTAAAACCAAAAAATGCCGAAGCCGAAAAGCGGATTTTTGCGGATTGCGAAAACCGCCGCGATGAGCAGGGCGAGCGGCAATGCGGCAAGGACGAAAGTGGCCGCGGAAGGGCCGGTGACAGTGCGGAGATCGGGGTCGATGTTGAGGCTGTTCAGCAGCACAAGACGGGAAAGGATATGGGGCACCCCGTGTATCTGGGAAAAAATATTCTCGGCGGCGGAACGGATGCCGAACGAATAGCGGAGAAGGTACAGATAGCTTTTGTTGGAAAGGATAACTGCCGCCAACGCGCCCAGAATGGCCCAGTGCGCCGCCTGCCGTTTTATTATGGCCCGCCAGTCCGCGCGGCCCGGGGCAAGCGTTTCATACAGTAACAGCGCCGCGGGAAGCGTCAACGCCGTTTCGCGCGCCGCGACGGCGCACAGAAACAGGATAAACGACGCGACGCGCCACCGCATGCCTGGCTCTGCGCCGTCCCCGTTGATATAGGCCAGCAGGGCGGCCAAGTAGAAAAAAGCGGCTAGCGACACCGATCTTCCCGAAATGTAGGTGACCGCCTCGCTTTGCACCGGGTGAAGCGCAAAGATGAGCGCCACAGCGAGGGCGAACGGTTCGGCGGCTTCTTCCGCCGCGGGGCTGTACCGCCGCGCCAGGCTCCGCGCCAAAAAAAAGACAAGGGCGGCGTTTGCGGCATGCAACAGCAGGTTGAAGAGGTGGAAGCTGAACGGGCCGTTGGGCGAAATGCTCCAGTTCAGCAGGTAGGTCGCCTTCAGCAATGGGCGGATGCCGGCCGCCAAGTTGCCCATCCACGCGGCGAAGGAGTGGACGCGCGGTTCCATGACGATAACGTTATAGTCGTCGAATTGAAAGGGGCCTTGAAGCCCGTTGGCATACGCCGCCAGCGCGGCCAGCGGCGGAAAGATCCAGGGCGGTATCCTGCGTTGGCCCATTGCGTCAATAATACAGGTCCACGCCCTGTTCCCGCAGCGCGGCATCGAGTATGCGTACACTGCTCCACCACCGCTCTTTTGCGTTGAGGGCCACCAACATTACTTCCGCCCCCTTACGGCGCACCAGCGCCACGAGGCATTTTCCCGCTTTTTCGGTGAAGCCGGTTTTTACGCCGACAGCCCCGGGGTAGCGGCCGATCAGCGCGTTCTTGTTTTTAAGGGAGAATGTCCGCTTGCCGTCCACCGTGGTGAACCGGAGGGTGCGTTCCGCCACGATGGCGGCGAACAGCGGCAGGCGCATGGCCGCGCGGGCAAGCGTCAGCATGTCGCGCGCGGAAGAAACGTTCCCCGGCGTGTCGTGGCCGCAGGCGTTTTGGAAGCGGGTGCGGGAAAGCCCCTGACGGGCCGCCTCCTCATTCATCATCGCCACGAATGCCGCTT
>JAKAGL010000105.1 GCA_021815535.1 bacterium | reverse complement strand
ATGATGCTACACCGGGGGCGAACTGTCCCAACCCAATAAAGGGTTAAGTCAACTTACTCTTCTACAAAAATTAAAATGGAGGCCATCGGGCGACAGCCCCCATTTCTAAGGGGAGGTTAGAGGGTGATCTAACGAAACTGGACTCTCTGGGGGAGATCCAATTCTGGTACATTACAAAAGCAAAGAATATGCCAAATGCGCCGATCGACTAATCCACTGTTTTTATTGACACTACGTAGCTTTATAGATATTAACGATTTGTTCACATCATGGATGACTTGTAACGTTATTGTCACTTGGATTATTTATCAGGCCACAACCACCGTTCATACAATACGTTATTATAATATTATACTTATAAACCATCATTCACGCATAAACTTCACTTGCGGCGATTTAGATATTAAATATTGGGGGCGTTCTTGCCAACCTATCCGGAGAAGGCGGCTTTTAGTTGACCGCAGGCAGCATCGATCTCTCCCCCCCGGCTTATCCTGATGGTGCAATCGATCCCGGCGGCCATGATCGCCTTTTGGAACTGCTCGGTCTTTTCCCGCGAACTGGGGCGGAATCCTGCCCCGGCCACCGGATTGAAACGGATGAGATTCACCTTCGCCTTTACGTTACGCAGCGCCTTGATAAGGGCCTGGACATCTTCCGGGCGGTCATTCACCCCGTCGAAAAGGATCACCTCCATGGTGATCACGCGCCCATGCTGGAGAGGGTACCGGGAGCACGCCTTCATGACCGCCGCCACCGGATATTTTTTGTTCACCGGCATCAGGCGGCTCCGCACCGCATCGTCCGCGGCATGCAGGGATATGGCGAGATTCGTCTTGAGCCCGGTTTTTCCCAACTGTTCGATCTGATCCGGCAGCCCCACGGTGCTGACGGTGATCCGGCGCGCGCCGATATTGAACCCTTCGGGGTTGTGCAGTATCTCCAGCGCCCGCGTCACTGCGGAAAAGTTGTCCAGGGGTTCCCCCATCCCCATGAAAACCACATTGGTCACTTCCCCCGCGCCGCGCCGCGCCTCTATCACCTGGTTCAGGATCTCCGATGGCCTCAGGTTGCGCGAAAACCCCATTGTGCCGGTGGCGCAAAAAGCGCATTGGAACTTGCATCCCACCTGGGTGGAAACGCAGAGGGTTTTCCGCTTTTCCTCCGGGATATAAACCGTTTCAACAGTCAGGCCGTCGTCCAGCGTGAACAGGTACTTGATCGTGCCGTCCGGCGCGGTCCGGGTGGCGGCGGTGGCAAGGCCCGCGGCCGTGTGGGTGGCGGCCAGCCGTTCGCGGAATTCCTTCGGCAGGTTGCTCATGGCCCCGATATCGGTTTCGTTCTTGGCGTACAGCCAATCGCGTATCTGCTTGGCGCGGAATTTCGGCTGCCCCATCGCGGCCGCCAATTCGTCAAGCTGCGCGAAAGAAAGGTCTTTAAGATTGATGCGCGTCATTTGCCGCCGCGGACTTTCTCCACCTTCGCTTCGGTATCCGCCTCTATCTTGCGGATGAGCGCGGCGGACTGTTCTTTTAATTGCGCTATTGCGGCCGGATCGTCCATGCCGCCGATCTTCTTGGCGGTCATGATCTCCTCTTCGGCGATCTTCGATTTCGCCACGGCGCGGATATCCTCTATCTTCTTTTTTTGCTCCGGGGTCAGCTTTGCGACGTTTCCGGAGCGTTCCATCGCCAGTTCAAGTGCGCTCTTCATCGGCTTCTCCTTCAAATATGTGAACATTGTAGCAAAAAACGGCCTTACAACCCGGTTTGAATGTAGCAGGGGAAACGCATTACAATTAGGAGGTATGCCAAAGGAAGAAATGGGACCCGGACAGGTTCCCGATACCGCGACGCTCACCCCCGGCCGTTCACTCCTCGCCATCATCAGCGAGGAGGATTTCAAAAAGCCGATGCGGGAACGCGCCATCCCCTTTTTCAGGCTGGCGATGGTCACCGGCCTGGACAAACGCACGCTTTCCTGCCTGTTCTACTTCAACCTTATGAATGAGGCGGAAAAGCTGGAACTGTTCCTCGACGACCACGGCGCGAAGGAAAACGGCACGTACCACCATTTCCGCGAACTGACCGCCAGCATCCGCAATTTTTCCATCGCCGCCTTCCAGTTGGCGCACCTGCTGGAGCGCTATCACGATTACGCCCCCGCGGAACCGGAACACGCCGCCGAGGAATTCCTTGGCGCCGGCCGGGAGACCCTGACCTACATCAACGACATCACGGCGGCGCTCATTAACGAAACGGTGGCCGAATTCCGCCGCCTCGGCTGCGGCCTCAGAAGCGGCGACGTGGACACCGGCGATTTCAAGGAGGTCGGCAGGCAGGAAAAGCTTCCCCGCACGCTGGAGACGGGCAGTTTCCACACCACCGAGCAGATGGTGATGCGGCTGGCCGAAAGCTACCGCAAAGCCGCCGTGAAGGTAAGCCGCGAACGCTACGGCAAAAAATTATCGCCGGAGGATTTTTCAAAGTTGATCCCCGCGCGGGTGAACGAAACCAAAATAAAAATACTGGAAAACACCCTGCACAACCTCCAGACCGAATATGACACCCACATCCGTAAAACACTGGCCGAAGCCAACGATCCCGAGCTTCCCAAACTCCGCTCGTTCGTCTCCATCCCGATGCACCTGTTCGAGATGTCCCGCTGGCTCATCCACTTCTACGAACGGCACGAGAACGAGATCCACGCCGACGAGAGCCGCGACCGGATCAGCGCCATCGTCGATAAAAACGTTGTGTTGCGGATCATCTCCAATTTCGGCCTCTACTACGCCCACCGCTACATGATGTACGGCAAAACCGCCAGCGAGCGGATCATGAGCCGCCTGGCCCGCACCGCCCGCATCACGCTGCCGCTTCCGGTGCCGGTCGGCCTCCACGCCCGCCCCGCCTACTACATCACGCTGGTGGTGGAAGAGCACGGCACCGATGCTTTCGTCCATGTGGGCGGCCGCCGCTTTGACGCCCGCTCGGTGCTGGATCTTCTGGAAGCGGGAGGCATGGCGGCCGACCTGGGGCTGAATGAGATCGAGTTCGAGGCGGACGAGCGCACCCTGCAGGACCTCATCATACTGGCCAATGGCAACTACTGCGAAGACGAGAAAGTCCCCAAAGACCTCTATTACATCCGCGTCGCGCGGAACATCATCCCATGAAAGATTTTTTACGCCCCGCCCAAAAGGAGATCCGCGCGCTCGCCCCGGCCATCACCGGCATCAACCGGCGGATATTTGAAAAACCGGAACTCAATTTCGAGGAACAATTCGCCGCCGCCCACCTCTGCGCGGCGCTGGAAGCCGAAGGCTTCAAGGTCCGCCGCGGCACGGGCAAGCTGAAGACCGCTTTCGAGGCGGCGTGGCGCGGCGGGCGGAAGGGGCCCACCATCGCCGTGCTGGCCGAATACGATGCGCTCCCCAACATCGGCCACGCCTGCGGGCACAGCATGATCGCCGCCGCCGCGTTCGGCGCCGCCACCGCCGCCAAACGCCTGCTGGGAAAAAACTGCGGCACGCTGAAAGTCATCGGCACCCCCGCCGAGGAAGGGGGCGGCGGAAAGCTCTACATGGTCAAAGGGGGCTGGTTCAAAGGGGTCGACGCCGCCATCTTGACCCACCCGGCCAACCACAACCGCACCGTGGCGCGGATGCTGGCCGTGCAGGAACTGGAATTCCAGTACTTCGGCAAAGCCTCGCACGCCGCCGCGCATCCCGAACTGGGCATCAACGCCCTCGACGCGGTGATCACCCTGTTCAACAGCGTCAACGCCATGCGGCAACAGACGCCGAATTTCTCGCGCGTCCACGGCATCGTCAGCCACGGCGGCGACGCCCCAAACATCATCCCCGAATATGCCGCCGCGAAATTTTTCGTGCGCGGCATCACCATGAATGATTTCCGCCTGATGATGGCCAAGGTGATGGATTGCGCCCGCGCCGCCGCAAAAGCCACCGGCACCCGCCTGAAAGTGGTGAAGGGGGGCCTTGCCTATGAACCGTTCGAGCCGAACCGCACAATAGGAAAGCTCTTTTCCTCTTATTCCCGGCGGCTGGGCCTGATCGACGGCGGGATACCCGAAAACGAAGAGATAGGCTCGTCCGACATCGGCAACCTCTCGCAGGTTGTGCCGTGCCTCCACCCGGAATACGCGGTGAGCGACCCGCACGTGGTGAACCACTCGCGCGAGTTTTTAAAGGCGGTATGCAGCAAACGGGGCGAGGAGAACATGCTGAAAGCCGCCACCGCGATGGCCGCCACCGTCTGCGCGCTGATGAGCGACCCGAAGCTCATCCCCGCCGTCCGCAAAGAGTTCGAAGAAAGCAAGCGCCGCAACGGCTGACCGCGGCGCAATTCGTATAACGCCGGTTCCCGCTCCTCCCCTTGCGCAAAGAGGGATGCTAAAACGCGGAAATGACCATTTGGCCGATCATGGTGCTACAATGAACGCCACGTTAATATGACGAACCATTACGGCATCGGGTTGATGAGCGGCACGTCTGGCGACGGCGTGGACGCCGCGCTCGTCGATTTCTCCGGAAGTGCGGTGCGGGTGGTTGCCACCCGGTTTCTCCCCTACCCCAAAAAACTGCGCGAAGAGGTGTTCCGCGCCAGCCAGCCGGACGGCCCGGCGGAACTCATCTGCCGCCTCAACGTGGAAATAGGCAAACTTTTCGGCAAAGCCGCGGTTGCCCTGTGCAAACAGGCCCGGATACCCCTCAAGCAGATAGAATTCATCGGCTCGCACGGGCAGACCATCCGCCACCAGCCAGACGGCAACAACGGCATCTCCTCCACCCTGCAGATAGGGGAAGGGAGCGAGATCGCCGCCGTCACCGGCTGTTGGGTGGTTTCCGATTTCCGCCCCGCCGATATCGCGGCGGGGGGCTGCGGCGCGCCGCTGGCCCCGCTTGCGCACTACGTCCTTTTCTCCGACAAGAACGAAGACCGCGTGGTGCACAACATGGGGGGCATATCGAACATCACCTGGCTCCGCGCCGGCATCGGCATCGAAGGGGTGGCCGGATTCGACACCGGCCCGGCGAACATGCTGCTCGACATGGCATCGGCGCATTTTTCAAAAGGGAAGAGGGCATTCGACAAAAACGGCGCACTTGCCATGAAAGGCGCGGTAAACAAAAAAATGTTCGCGCACTGCATGGCGCATCCCTTTTTCAAAAAGAAGCCGCCCAAAAGCACCGGGCGCGAGGCGTTTGGCCCCGCATACTTCGCCCAACTTCTTAAAAAATTCGGCGCGGTAAAAGAGGCCGATTTTCTGAGGACGCTGGCGGCGGTTGCCGCTTCATCGGCGGTGGATCAGGTTTTCGCCTTCTGCAAGCCGAAGCGGGCGCTGCGCTGGATCGTCTGCGGCGGCGGTGCGTTCAACAAGGCGCTTCTGCATGAGATCCGCTCGCGGCTGGCGGGGCGCGGCGCGGTGACGGTGAGTTCCCAACTCGGTTGCGGCGAAAAGGACATCGAAGCGGTGCTGATGGCGGCGCTGGCATACCGCACGATGAACGGCCTGCACGGCAACATCCCCAAAGTCACCGGCGCGAAGCATACCGCCATCCTCGGAAAAATCTCCATCCCCTGATTTTTTGGTACCACAGGATTTATCCTGTGGTTGGCCCGAATGGGGCCAAGCAGGGATTGCCGCTAATGCGGCAAGCACAGGTTAAAACCTGTGCTACCGGGGACCGTCGGCAATATTTGCGACCACCGCAATCACCCGGTCCGCCAGCTCGCGGGAAAAAAGATAGCCGGTGTGCCCCATCCCTTCCATCTCGATATTCTCCGCCTTCTCAAGCCGCGCACTCTCACCCGGAACCACCAACTGGTCGAACCGCGACCAGAAGCAGGTGAACGGCGTCTCCAGCGCGGCGACAACCTCGCGCGTCAAGCGCAGATAATCGGTACCGGGGATCAGCCGCCGCCCGGCGGGGGCAATGCCAAAATACGACATCACCGTTCCGTCGAACGGCGCGCCGAGCGTGATGATCTTCTTTACCGCTCCGCGCGGCAATTGCGCGGCGGCATGGGCCGCCGCCAATCCGCCAAAACTATGCCCGATAAAAATGATCCCGCCGCGGTGGCCACGCAGGCCATCGGCCAGCGCCGCGCTCCACTCCTCCAATCCCCCCGCCCCCATATACTTCGGCCGGATGACGTTGGTTATCCCCACGCCGCGAAGCCGCCGCGCAAACAAAAGCCAGTGCGCGGGACTGCAAAAAAGTCCGTGCACGATGACGATCAGCGGGCGTTCCGCATCGTGCCGGTTCTTTCTCAGAAGCGTGTCGAACGGCCAAACGAAAACCGCAATAGCCACGAAAAGAGTTTCCCACATCCATTCGCGCAGAAGCCAGAACAGACGCCTGCCCGCGGCGCCCTTCGGCCGCTGTGCATCCCGCGTCATGGCGGCGGCGACTGCGTAGGTGACCAGCGTTTCCGCCAGGATGACGCCTAACGCCGCTTCAACCCACAAAAGCATACAGAATGCCGAGGCCGAGCGACATCAGGATCAATCCCCCCGCGCGAAGCACGCGGGGGTCCATCGTGGCCATCGCCAACGCGTAGCGCTGCATCATCAACGGGCCTATGAAATAGGGAAGCCCCTCGATGATAAGCACCAGCCCCAGCGCCGTCATGAACAGTTCCATCGTTTCCTTACTCCGCCCCCTTCTTCGGGGTTTGGCGGCGGCGCGCCTGAAGTTCATGTTCGATGTCGGCTTTCAGCCATTCCGCCTGTCCGCGGGCCATCGTCATTTCCACCGAGTCGTTCCCGGCCGCCACCCGCAGGCGGCAAAGCGCCCCGCGCGTGACCGCAAGCGCATCGATGCGCGACAACGGCGCCGTTTTGCCGGCGATGGTGAAGCCGCCGGTGCCCACCTCGATGGGACGCTTCAACTGGTGGATGGAGCCGCCCGCAATGGCGGTGATGAACGCATTAAAGGCAAACAGAAGAACCAGCGGCGCGCGCTGTTCGTGCGGCAAAAAACCCCAGCTGAAAAATCCCGCGCACGCGCAGAGAACCGACGCCGCGTAAAACAGGCCGGAAAGGTACCGGGGAAGGCCCACCTCGTAACGCACGCCGCCGCGCACGTTCCTTTTCCATACGCGGATCTTCGCCCCCGCCGCCGGCGGGGTTGATTCGAATGCGGCTCCCTGCTCGTCCGGCACCGGATCAATCCATCACGAAGTGTTTGCTGAGCTTCAGCCCCTGATTGTAGTAGTTGGAGCCGATGCCGCTGCCGTAGCCGAACAGCGGCACCGCCGCCATTTTTTCGTAACGGAGCTTGAAAAACAGCTGGCCGTCCTCGATGCGGAACGGCACGTCGTGCGGCCGCACCTCCAGCACCGCCTTGGTGCCGCGCTGGCCGCCGTCGCCGAAACCCGAATCGAAGAATCCGGCATAGTGCGTCCTCAGCTCGCCGCTCCCGGCGTCGAACTCCACCATCTCGGCGGCGCAATCCATCGGCACACGCACCCGCTCTTTCGACGCGAAGATATAGAACTCCTCCGGCTCGAGGATCAGGAATTTTTCGCGGGGGGATTCTATCGGCTCCCAAAAATCATGGACGAGGTATTTTCCCACCAGCGCCGTGTCGATCACCGCGCTGTTCTTCTTCGCTTTATAGCCGATGATGCGGTGCGGCGCGTCGGTGTGCGTTTCCACCCCCAGCGTGAGGCCGCCGCGGATCTCCGGCTCCGGTATTTTTCCCGCGGCGTTGAAGACCAGCGGCTTGTGGTGGTGGATGCTCCGCAACAGGGCGTCATCGACCACCGTCTCCCCCGGCGGTCCGCCGAAAAGCCGAAGCTGGTTGAGCGAAAGCCCCGTGCGCACCTTGATGGTGAAGGAGCGCGGCACCACTTCCAGGTACAGCCCCCCCAC
>JAKAGL010000104.1 GCA_021815535.1 bacterium | reverse complement strand
GGTGATGGATTCCAATGACCTCGAGCGCGAGCGCGGGATCACGATCCTCGCCAAGAACACGTCGATCCGCTACCACGGGACGAAGATCAACATCGTCGACACCCCGGGACACCATGATTTCGGCGGAGAGGTGCAGCGTATCCTCAAAATGGTGGATGGCGCCCTTTTGCTGGTGGACGCGGTGGACGGTCCGATGCCCCAGACCAAATACGTGTTGGAAAATGCGCTCAAGCTTGGCTTGGCGCCGATTGTCGTCATCAACAAAATTGACCGCGCCGATGCGCGTCCCGACTGGGTGCTGAACCAGGTATTCGACCTTTTTGCCGCTTTGGGTGCCAACGACAAGCAACTTGATTTCAAGGTAGTTTATACCTCGGCCAAGCAGGGTATAGCCTCGCTCGATCCCGCCGTATTGGGCGTAAATATGGAACCGTTGCTGGATGCCATCATCGAACGCGTCGACGCCCCGGAAGTGGAACCAGACAAGCCGTTCCAGATGCTGGTCACTTCAGTGGAGTACAGCGATTACCTCGGCCGTATGGGTGTGGGCAAAATACTGCGCGGAAAGGTGAACACCAACACGCAGGTCTCCCGCATCGACCGCAATGGAAACATCACTTTCAACACGATCATGAAACTCTACTCCTTCGTTGGCATCACCCGTAAAGAGGTGGAATCCGCCATGGCCGGCGATATCGTTATCATCGCGGGCTTCAAAGACCTGGAGATCGGCGAAACGCTGGCCGACAAGGAATATCCCGAAGCGCTGCCGACAATCGAGATAGACGAACCGACCATTTCGATGTACTTCAGCGTGAACACCTCCCCCTTTGTCGGCCGCACCGGCGACAAGCTTACCGGCCGCCATCTGCAGGAACGGCTGGAGCGCGAATTGAGAAGCAACCTGGCCCTGCGCGTGGATCGTGTTGAAAACAGCGACTCGTACCGCGTCAGCGGGCGCGGCGAACTGCACTTGTCCATCCTCATCGAAACAATGCGCCGCGAAGGGTACGAGCTTTCCGTTTCCCGCCCCGAAGTCATTGCGCGCGATATCGACGGGAAGAAAATGGAGCCGGAGGAATTTGTCATTGTCGACGTGGATGATGAATTTGTCGGTAAAGTTATTGAAAAATTCGGATCCCGCAAAGGCGTCATGAAGAACATGTCCCCCCAGATGGAGGGGAAATCCCGTCTTGAATTCACAATTCCGGCGCGCGGCCTCATCGGCATGCATGGTGAGCTGATGACCGACACCCGCGGCTCCGCCACGATGAGCCACAGCTTTCACGCATTCATCCCCTGGGCGGGGGCCATTCAGGGCCGCCGCAACGGCGTGTTGATCAGCGGCGATGATGGCACTTCCACCGCATACGCCATGGATAAGTTGCAGGACCGGGGCGAGTTCTTTATCGCGCCGGGAGCCGACGTTTACACCGGCATGATCGTGGGCGTGTGCAACACCGACATTGACCTGGTGGTGAACGTGGTGCGCGGCAAGAAGCTCTCCAACATGCGGGCATCCGGCTCCGACGACATGATTCAGTTGGCCCCGCCCCGCCTGCTCTCGCTGGAACAATCGCTCGAATTTCTTGAAGAGGACGAGTTGGCCGAGATCACCCCGGATTGCATCCGCCTGCGCAAACGGTACCTCAACGAGGAAGACCGCAAGCGCCACCGGCGGCAGACCGTCAACAGCTGACCAGTTCATACGATATGAGGCCGGGAGCATTCTCCCGGCCTTTTTTCCGCAACCCTAAATCCTTCCTACCTCCGTTCGGCACTTTTCCGTTATAACTAGGTAACTATGCACAAAACACTTTCTCCGTATTTGCAGGTGTTTATCAGCCGCACGATGGCGGTGATGCTGTTGCTCGGCTTCTCCAGCGGACTGCCGTTGGCGCTCACTTCCGGCACGTTGCAGGCGTGGATGGCGGTAAGCGGCGTCAACATAAAGACCATCGGCCTCTTCGCGCTGATGGGCATCCCCTACACCCTTAAATTCCTCTGGTCGCCGCTGATGGACCGGTTCACCCCCCCGCTCTTCGGACGGCGGCGCGGCTGGATGCTTTTGACGCAGGCGGGGCTGATGCTCTGCATCGCCGCGATGGCATCGGGAGACCCGGCCGGATCGCCGCTGGCGCTGGCCGCCGTGGCCCTGGGCACCGCTTTCTTCTCCGCCTCGCAGGATATCGTCGTGGACGCCTACCGCACCGACATCCTAAAGGAAGAGGAGCGCGGCGCGGGCGTGGCGGTCTTCGTCACCGGCTACCGTATCGGGATGCTGGTTTCGGGCGCGCTGGCGATGATCCTCTCGGTCCAGATCGGCTGGCATGCGGTCTATCTGTTAATGGCGCTCGCCATGGGGATTGGGATGCTGGCGGCGCTGGCCGCCCCCGAGCCCCACAACGGCATCCACCCGCCGAGAACGATCGCGGCGGCGGTGACCGGACCGCTAAAGGATTTTTTCAGCCGCCCCCGGGCGGGGCTCATTCTGCTGCTGATCGTCCTGTACAAGCTGGGCGACGCCTATGCGGGCACCATGACCACCGCTTTCCTCATCCGGGGCGCGGGTTTCACGGCGGCGGACGTCGGCGTGGTCAACAAAGGATTCGGCATGGCGGCGGTCATAATCGGGGCGATGTTCGGCGGCTCGCTGATGGTGCGGATGGGGCTGTACCGCGCGCTGATGACCTTCGGAATTCTGCAGGGGATTTCGATACTCTCTTTTGTGCCGCTTGCGTATATTGGAAAAAGCTGGGGGATGATGGTATTCGCCATCGGTCTGGAAAATCTCTGCGGCGGCATGGGCACCGCTGCCTTCGTGGCGCTGCTAATGGCGCTGTGCAACCTGGATTTCAGCGCCACGCAGTATGCGCTGCTTTCGTCGCTGTCGGCGCTGGCGCGGGTATTTATTACTCCCACCTCCGGCTATATTGTGGCATTGGCAGGATGGGGGGAATTCTTTCTTTTTGCCGCAGCTACCGCCGCGCCCGGCCTTTTCCTGCTGCAACACCTGAGGGTTGATGTCACCCTCCTGGCCCACCGTGAACCGTCCGGCAGATCGGGATCGTAACGGAAATTCACCCTCCGAGGGGAAGCGCGAAATGAAGCGACGTTCCCTGTCCCGCAGCGCTTTCGGCCCAAATGCGCCCTTTATGCATATCAATGATCTGTTTTGTTATGGAAAGCCCCAATCCGGAACCGTGCTCTCCCGCCGTGGGGCGAGATGAAAGCTTGGAGAATTTTCCAAAAAGCTTGGGCAATTCTTCGGCTGAAATGCCAACCCCGCTGTCCGTTACGGTAACGACGCATTCCCCTCCGGCCGCCTTGCAGGAAACCTCCACGGCGCCCCCCTTGGGGGTGAATTTTATGGCATTGCTGACCAGGTTGGAGAGTACCCGCAGGATTTTCCCTTCATCGGCCATCAATGGTTGCGAACACCCTTTCACGCGGGTGAGGGTGATTTCCTTCTCCTTCGCGGTGTACAACATCGCCTCGCAAGTCTCCGCTAATAGTGAATCCATCATCACCAAAGTTTTATGCAGTTCGTCCTTGCCGGTTTCAATACGAGCGAGATCCAAAAGATCATTTACCAGCTTGAGTTGCCGTTTGCCCGCCCGCACGATGATATCAAGATACCGCTTTTGCTTTTCGTTTAGGGGGCCGGTATCCTCGCGCTGAAGTTCGTCGGCAAAGCCCAATATGGAGGCGAGCGGCGACCGGATGTCGTGCGAAGCAATGTTTAAAAAATCGTCCTTGAGTTCCATCAGGCGCCGCAACTGCTCATTTGCCTCGTGAAGCCCCTTTTCCAGCAGGCGTTGCCGCAAGGCGCTCCGAACGCGGGCCAAGGCCTCTTCCATCTCCACCGGTTTGGTGATGTAGTCGTCGGCCCCGGCGTCAAGGCCTGCTTTTATATCGGTTTGATCCGCTTTGGCGGTCACCATGATTATTGGAATGAGTTGCCCCTGCGGGGTCACTTTGATGTTTGCGGTGGCTTCTACACCGCTCATCCCCGGCATCATCCAATCCATCAGAATCACGTCGATGTCGTTTTCGGCCACCGCCATCAGCGCCGCTGCGCCGTCTGAGACCCCCATGACTTCGTAACCGGCCTTCACCAAAGGACGCTTAAAGACGATGATATTGCTCTCTTCATCGTCCACCACAAGAATGAGCGGTTTCTCTTGCCGCATTACCGAGTCCCTTCAAAAAAAGCGTTTTGAGGCCGCCAATTTGAAATATATTCTAGGGGACGCATGAGAAAATGTGAATAAAAATAACCGCGATGAAGTAGACTTGAACAATGAAAATACTTCCAGCCATTGACATTAAGGGAGGACGGTGTGTCCGCCTGGTTCAGGGAGAGATGGACAAGGAGACGGTGTACAACACCGACCCCGTGGCCCAAGCCAAAATTTGGGAAGCGGCCGGAGCTTCCATCATCCACCTTGTCGACCTTGATGGCGCCATCGAGGGAAAACCGAGGAACGGCCCCCTCATCCGGCGTATTTGCGAAAGCGTAAGTTGTCCTGTCCAAATCGGCGGGGGGATTCGCAGCCGCACCACCGCCGATAATTATTTCGACGCGGGGGTTGAGCGGATAGTGCTCGGCACCCTGTTACTGAAAGATCCCATTGAATCCGAAAAGATCGTGCGCTCTCATCCGGGAAAGGTGCTTGCGGGGATTGATGCCAAGAACGGTATGGCTACCGGCGACGGCTGGATTACCACAAGCGCTACCAGCGCCACGGAACTGGCGGAACGGATCGAGATGTGGCCCATCGCTGGAATCGTGTTCACCGATATAGCCCGCGATGGCATGATGCAGGGGGCAAACGTTGCCGCAATCCGCGACATGGCCAGCGCTTCTCGGCTTCCACTTATCGCCAGCGGGGGAGTATCTTCCCTTGCCGACCTGGAGGCGCTTGCCGCCATTCCGGAAGTGTGGGGGGCGATCATCGGAAAAGCGCTATATACCGGGGCCATTGAGCTTGCCGATGTCATAAAAAAATTTGAACGGAAAATATGACCGTGTTAACCCGCCGCATTATCCCTTGCCTTGATGTGAAGGGCGGCCGCGTGGTGAAAGGGGTCAATTTTGTCTCCCTGCGCGATGCGGGCGATCCCGTGGAGGCCGCGGAAGCGTATGACCGGCAGGGGGCCGACGAGTTGACGTATCTGGACATCACCGCCAGCCACGAAGGGCGTAAAACTTTCCTCGAGGTGGTGGAGCGAACCGCGGATAAAGTTTTCATGCCGTTAACCGTTGGAGGCGGCGTGCGGACCGAAGAAGACATCCGTGCGTTGTTAAAGGCTGGCGCCGATAAAGTTGCGGTCAACACTGCAGCCGTCCATGACCCGGAATTCATCCGCCGGGCATCATTTCGCTTTGGTACGCAGTGCATTGTAGTCGCCATCGATGCCAAACGAACGGGGGATCACTGGGAGGTTTTCACTCACGGAGGACGGAACACTACCGGCCTCAATGCCGTGGAATGGGCGATGAAGATGCGCGATTATGGGGCGGGGGAAATACTGCTCACCAGCATGGACCGCGATGGCACCAAAATAGGCTATGACTTGGCGCTGACCCACGCGGTGGCCACCGCCGTCGACATTCCCGTGATCGCATCGGGCGGCGTGGGGAATCTGGAGCACCTCTACGAAGGGTTTACTGTCGGTGGAGCGGATGCGGTGCTGGCGGCCTCGATTTTCCATTTTGGGGAATACAGCATTACTCAGGCGAAACAGTATCTGAAAGACAGGGGCGTGGAGGTACGGCAATGAATGGAATCGAACTGAAATTCGACGGAAGGGGGTTGATCCCGGCTATTGTGCGGGATAACGCCACCGGGGGCGTATTGATGATGGCATGGATGAATTCCGAGACCCTCCGTTTGACGCGCGAAACCGGCTACACCCATTTTTGGTCCCGATCCCGCGGCGAAATCTGGAAAAAAGGGGATACCAGCGGCAACGTGCAAAAAGTGGAGAAAATCGAATACGATTGCGATCTGGATACGCTCCTTATCAGCGTTACTCCAGCGGGACCGGCCTGCCACACCGGGGCTGTGAGCTGTTTTTTCACGGAATTAAAAAAGGGCGACATTATCAAAGAACCGACCCCATCCGCCGACGAGCGGATAATCGAACGGCTGTATCAGATCATCCAACAACGCAAGACAGAACGCCCCGAGGGGAGTTATGTCACAAAGCTGTTCGACAAAGGGGAGAATACGATTCTCAAGAAAATCGGGGAAGAGGGAGTTGAGTTCGTGATGGCCTGCCAGAAGAGAGACGTCAAAGAAGCGGTGTATGAAGCGGCCGACCTCTGGTTTCACATGCTGGTGGCTCTGGCCAACATCGGCATTGCCCCGGATGCGGTGTTTGAAGAACTGAAGCGGCGGTTCAAGTAGCCGTTAAGAAAAAAAGCGGTCCGCCAATGCCGGACCGCTTCCTGTTGCGAAAATATTACAGGGTGGAGGTTTTCACCGTCTCGTAGTTGCAGGCGGTGTCGATAGAAAAATACTTAATCGTGTGGCCTGCAGTGCTGGTAACGGCGGAACCGGGGTAAAGAGTCCATGTGCCGCCATTGTCCGAGTAATAGGTGTTGCCACAGGTGCCAGCGGGGGTGGTGGCGCCCGATATGTTGCCAGCGGGGTCGGTGCAAGCCAGCGTGAAAGTAGTGGCGGAGGCTGCGGTAAAAGCGGTCGTTGGCGGGCTGACATCGGCACTGCCAAGATCAGGGCAATTGCCCGCTACGCCTGTGGCGCCCGTGGCGCCGGTATCACCTTTGCTTCCGCAGGCGGCCGCCAAGACTATAACGCTGGCTATGGCAAACACAAACACCCAGCTTTTAAGATTCCCCTTCATGTTTCTCGCCTCCATTTTATTAATTATTCATTAAAATTAAATCAAGTGGAGTCTACCATAAGGGGGGGAGATTGGAAAGGGTGCCCTCCGTGGAGATCAACCCCCGAGGTCGAAGGTTAGGGTAATCGCGTTCCCCGATTCGTTGTAGGCGACGGAGGACGCGAAAGTGCGGATGATGATTATTCCGCGGCCGTGGGGAAGCATATCCGGAGCGACTTCTTTTCCGAGGAAATGCCGCCAATCAAAGCCGGGCCCTTCATCCTCTATCCTGAAAATTGCGCTCTGCCGGTTGTAACCGTAACTGATTTTCACTTTGCGGCCGCCGAATGGCGGCGCGGTCATCCGTTCACTCACCGCCTGTTCAAACAAATCGAAATCCTCTTCCTTGAGTTTTGAGGAAATTTCAAGATTGCCGTGTATGATGGCGTTGGTGATGGCTTCCTCCAGCGCCAGTTCCATGGATCCCTTTTTCAGGCTTCCTTGGGAATTTGCGATCAAGCCGGTCAGGTAGAGGGCGGCGGGACGTATGAGCCGCCGGTCATTTCCCAGAGCCAGCTCTTTCTTTTCCAAGGTTACGAAGTCGACCACCTGCTTCAGTAAGTCGCTTTTTTCCACCTCCTGCACCGCGTAGGAGAGTCGCCTTATGATGAGGTCTATCTCAGTAGTGTCGGTTATGCCGAGCGCGTCGGCCTGTCTTAGCGCGAAGGAGCGTATTTGCGCCACTTTTTTCCGTTCTTCCTCCAGCGCGCTTTCATTGGCATGGCGGGCGTCTTCCAGCGATTTGTACATCTGTTCCACCTGCCGGTTAAGAATGGCTATCTCGCGAGAGGTTGCGGGCGCAGGGTGGCGGGAGCCCTCTTCATTCTCATGGCCCATATGGGCAAGGGTGTTGGCGATATCATGCACCGGTCCCATCACTTCCCTGTGGAACAGCCAGTAAAATGAAGTTCCCAAAGCCAGGATGATAAGCAACGTGCCGGTTACCATATGGAAAATAAGTCGGATTGAAGCGTTACGCCATTCGGTAACGCCAAAAG
>JAKAGL010000103.1 GCA_021815535.1 bacterium | reverse complement strand
TATCCCCCTTAAGATACCCTGTTTAAAAACCCCCAAAAACCCGGATATTTGAAAAGACACATTCTGGAAATCCGTTATTCTCAAGAGGCCGAGCGAATGTATCAGGATTCAAATCCGGAATGGATTTTATCATTACACAGGAACTTAGGCAAAAATAATACCCCGTGGGGCTAAATAGGGGGTGAAATGACGCTGAACAAAAAAAGCCCGCGCGGCCGAGGAGGTTAATCTCGCCGCACGGGCCGGAAAGGAGACGGGGACTGGTTAGAAGCTGTAACCTGCCTGAACGACAACCACATCGTTCCTGGCGGCTTCTTTCGAACCGAGGATGGCGGCGCTGTACGACTCATCCTTTTTGATGTAGTTGGCCTGAATCTTCATGTTGTGTCTCTTGATGTAGTAAGAGAAGCCGACGGTCATAGCGGTATCTTTCGCGGCTTTTACCACGCCGCCATTGGCAAACTTGGTATCGTCGCCATAACTGAAGGAATCGTAGCGGGCGGCCAGTGCCAGCTTTTCAGTCAGCAGATATGTTGCACTGACGGTCAATGCATTTTGGGAAACACTGTCATCGGTCAATGCGGCCGTGGTATTGGCGGCATAGGAATATTCCAGCGTACGGTTGGCAAATTCACCGCTCAATTCCAAACCGCCGGTATGAAAGATCACATCAAGTCCCGCCGCGTTGGAACCCTTGCCTGCCATGGTGCCGGATGTGGCGGAACCGGCCACGAGAGTGACTCCCTTGTCATCGCTTTTGTAATAGGAAAGGCCGATCGCCATCTTGGTTTCGCCTGAGAAATTCTCAAAGCTTTTGGAAAGGTAGCCGAAGGGGTGCAGTTCAACGCGGGCGGCGATCATATTGCCTCCCTTGTTGTCGTTCCCGCTTATATCCGAGTTGTTGTATATCCGTTGTTTTTTCTGCTGCAAATATGCAAACGCCCCGGTATCAACCATGCCGTTATAGATACCCGCGTTGAAAGCCAAAAGCTTATCGCCAACAAAATATTCAACCTCTGCGCCAACTTGGCGGCCAATGCCGATTTGAGAGGCGTACCCGGAGTCGATAAACGAGAGGTTCTTTGAGGAGGTCAGCTCTTCCCAACTGAAGGGGACTTTTTTCTGGCCGGCATAGACATTCAGGCCGCCCGCCGGCTGGATGGCGATAAAGGCGTCATTAATCTTGTTCCAGCCCGTCGAACCGGCAAACTCAGGTTCCATCTGCATGTAACCAATATCAGTGAGCTGGGCCTTGAATTCAAGAGTCATCCGCTTTACCAGAAAACCTGTCTTGTCGGCCGAGTGGGTGGTGCTGCTGGCAGGCGCGGTATCCTGCCCTTCGCTGCGGTACTGCACATGCAAACGGCCACCGATCTCGATCTTGCTTTTTTCATCCTTTTCTATCGCCTTGACATCATCGTCGGTAAGAACTCCCTTTTCTTTCAGCACATCGATCAGCGGCTTATCGCCGATTATCTGGCCGGCAAATGCCGGAACCGTGGCGATAAAAAGGGCCGCTATGGTCAACGCTAAAATTTTCTTCATCTCTCTCTATCTCCCAATCTATAAAGGGTTATTACTCATCCAAAACTGACGCCAACTTTAACCGCGGAATATTACGCGTACATGTGCATTACATTACAAATTGGTTAAAAGAACGGCGACGGCGTCATTCTATCCCATCGGGTATTGAGCGCGGCTCAATAATCTGTTATTTATTAAGCAGTTAATGCGGCCATGCGGGTCATGAGTCAATTAAAGCAAAGGGCGCAATGAAACATACAGAATACGAGTTGAGCAGAAACGAAAAGCTGCGCCGCTCAATTTATAAAACTTTGCGTAATGAATTGGACTACGCTCTTTTTCAATACGGCCTTCTTGACAGTTATCAAAACCACCTCAACGCGGGGGTGGAATACAAGTTTGTGGAAAAACGCCAGCTCAAACCGCGTTCCAAAGTGACGGAATTGGAGAGCGAGTTGAACAACGGATTCATAGTTTTGTTCACCGAAGCTTCAATGCCGCCGGAGCTTAAAAAATACATCCGCTATTTCGACAGCAACAAGGTGGTGAAGGAAAACATGCCTGAAATGGTCCTCAGCGCCCCGCGCGTGGCGCCAGACCTGTTGAAAATACAAAAGCATTACGAACACGCGAAGTTTTACGATCTGCTTAAAAGCCTGTTGCCGGTGGATTACGCGCTGCTCATCCAGCAGGACGCCGCAAGCCGCAAGCGGGTACGCTATGTCCTTTCGCACTTCCATGTGCGCATCGACTGGCTGATAGATTTCGCCGCCGAGGCGCTGGGCAAACAACTTCGCTATATTTCGAAAGACCTTTACGAGAAGGGGGAGCGTTACGCCGAAGAGATGGTGGAGAAACTCTTTGAATATTATTCGTTCCACCACACTGTATCGGGGCGGCGCACCGCAAGCACCGTGGCCTGCCAGCTTCTGAGCCAGATGGACAGCCTCACAACCCTCTACGTCAACAGTTCGGAGGCGCGCACCCTGACCAAGCTGTACGAAGACGCCATCAGCAAATACTGCCTCATCAAGGTCCCGCGCGAACACATTCAGCTTGTCGAAAAAAACCAGAAGGTAAAGGACTTCAGGAAGAACTACCTCATACACGAAACGGATGATTACGGTGTGGCGGTATTTCATGTAGTCTACGAAAGGAATGAGCACTCCTCGCCGCCCCCGGATGGAAAATTGAGGGAACTGCAACCCGACGTGCAATGGCTGAGAATTGCCGAACAGTTCCTTTTGCCCAAGGCCAGCGCGGGCGACTGCCCTCCGCTCGATTACATGGTGGTCTATGACCAGCAGGATCCCTTCAACCGCTGACCTGTCCGGAAGAGGTCACTCCGCAGGCTGTACAAGCGATTCAAGCGCGGCCACGTCTTCGGGACTTCCGCCGAAAGCCGCCACATCCAGCCACCCGGTGAGGGACGACGCGGTGAGATGGAAAGGGAGCAGGCCCCGGCCCGCCGCCATGTTGAACAGATTTTCCTTACCGCAGAGGTCGGTGAACGCGGCGAACGTGAAACCGCGGGCGACCGGAATTTTGAACGAGCGCCAGTAGTGCGCCCCCGCCTTTTGCGCGGCGGCGATAACCGGCGTGCTGGTATTTTCCCGCGCGTTGATCTCGGCTATGAAGGTAGCGGCTCCGGTACTGATGAAATCAATGCCGATGATCCCCCGTGCCCCCATTGATGCAAGCCGCCGCGCCGTTGTTTCCGCCACGGAGGCCACCGCTTCCGGAATACCCGCCCCCCCTTCATTCCCTTTGTGGGCGGTTCCTTTCATGATCTGGCGGCTGGCGCCGAACAGCTTGGGCGCACCGTCCGTCCCAATCGTATACTGCACGTTCCAACTTTCATCAATCACAAGATAAGGAGAAACGAAATAGCGGGTAATCGTCCTGTTGCGGCCGATGATGCGGACAACAGCCGCGATCTCATCTTCATGTTCCACCGTGAAGGCCTGTGTGCCACCGCAGCTTTCATTGCCGCGCACGAAAAGTTTTCCGTGCTCCTGAAGCAATTCCCGCACTGGCGCGGCGAACCGGGAACTGCGTACCTGTACGCGGGGCGATGCAGGTATGTCCATGTCCTCTTCAAGCCGCCGCAAAAAATAGACGGTATTGAACATCCGGGTAAGGGCGGGATGCATCACCAGGTGCTGGGCGCCCAGCGCCTTTGCGATCTCCCATTCCTCTTCAAGATGGATATAAAAGTTGGGAGCATCCCCAATGTTTAACTGGCCCGCAATCCCCGAATCGAGAATATCCGCTGCCAGGTTGCCCCCCGCGCCGGGGCAAAGGATGATCCGCTCCGTTCCCATTCCATTATCCATTAAAAAACGGAGGTATCCCGTCTCCGGTGATGCGGCGAGAACAATGGCGTCTTCCGGTACGCATTGCAACAGCGCCCGCTCGGCGTAGGTTTTCAGCACCCGGCGGAATTGCGAGGCGCGGTACGGCAACGGTTTGAATACCTCGCGGCCGTGTGGCACATGCACGGCAGGAATGAACAGCCGCGACATCCTATTTAAAGTCCTTTTTGTCCAGCCCGTACCGTTTCATTTTGCGGTAGAGCGTTTTCCGGTCCATGCCGCTTATTTCGCACACTTTCAGGATTTGGCCGCCATGCCGCCGCAACAGGCCGGCGATCCATTCCCGTTCAAAATGATCGAGCACCCGCTCCTTCATGGCGAAGTAATCAAGATCGAGCAGCTCTTCCATGCCGGGCCCGCCGGCAATGGAAACCCCGGCCCGTGTATCGGGATCAAGCATGACGGTTTCGATAAGGCCGCCAGTGCAGTGCAACACCGCCCGTTCCACCGCATTTTCAAGCTGGCGGATATTTCCCGGCCAGTAATGCGCCATGAGCGCCGCTTCGGCCGCCGGGGAAAATCCGATAATATTCTTTCCCGCCTGCAACGCATATTTTTTCAGAAAGTGTGCCGCGAGCGGTGGAATATCCTCTGGCCGCTCCCGCAATGGCGGTAGAGTGATGGCGATCACGTTGATGCGGTACAAAAGATCGCGGCGGAACGAGCCGGTGCGCGCCATTTCAAAAACATCGCGGTTGGTGGCGCACACAACCCGGGCATCCACGGTGACGGACGCGTTCCCCCCCACGCGGTTAAAGACGCCGCTTTCCAGCACACGCAGCAATTTTACCTGCATGGCGGGAGGAAGTTCGCCGATCTCGTCCAAAAAAATGGTTCCTTTGTGCGCCGCTTCGAACTTACCGGCCTTCCGTTCATACGCGCCGGTGAACGATCCCTTTTCATGGCCAAACAGCTCGCTTTCGATAAGCGTTTCGGGAATGGCGGCGCAGTTCACAGCCACAAAGGGGCCTTTGTTACGCGATCCCGATTCGTGCAGTGCGCGGGCGGCCAGTTCCTTGCCAGTACCGGTTTCCCCCAATATCAGGACGGTACTCGAAGCATTGGCCGCTTTCAGAATGAGCTGCTTCATTTCGCGCACCGCATCGGATACGCCGATGATCGAGGGGATGGCGGCTGGCCCAGCGGAAGGGAAAACCTTTTTTGCAGCAGATTCCGCCATCCGCCTGAGCGCCAAAGCGGTTGCCGCAGGTTCGTATGGATAGGTAAGTACCGGGCCGGCAATGTCATACTTGCGGAAAAGGGCTTCGACTTTATCGATTTCCCCGGCGGGAGCCGACACTGCGGTCCGCATCGTTTCGAGCACGGGTGAAAGGGGGAACGTATCAAACCCGGCGACGAGAATGGAGAAACCGCCGGTCCGTGCCGCCGCTTCGGCTTCGGCGCGGTAAAAGGCGGCACGGCAGGAAAATCCGGCTTCCTCGGCTATGGCGCGCAGCGCCGCCGCCCGATGCAGGCTTTTTTCATAGATCAGTACGCCGTGGCCGCTCACTGCCCCTGCATCGTCAACGTTATGTTGTTCTTCTCCAGAATTGTGCCCGCCGCTTGGTCAAGTTGCGCCAGCGCCTTTTGATAATCGGTCGCCGCCTTCATCTCGGCGCTTTTGGCGGCCGCAAGGTCTTTTTGGTATTGCAGAACGGTGAAGGATGTTGATGTCCCCACCTCGAACTTGCGGGATTCCGCGGCCAGTTTCTTTTCGGCCAGTACGCGGGAAAGACGGGTGGCTTCAATGGTCTGGCTGGCCGCTTCAACGTTCCGGGCCGCGGCAAGCACCTGCAGGTCTATCGTCTGACGCATGACGGCCAACGACGTGCGCGCCGCATCCGACTCCACCTGGCTTTTCACTACGCGGCTTTTCGCCGCACGGTTGAACAGGGGATATTCAAATTGCATCCCCACCGAATAATCGTAATACTTCCCCCCAGCGGCGTCGCCCAATGAATCGGTTTGGCTTCCCCCCAGATTGCTTGTGAGGGATTGGCCGCTGAGAGTTACCGTTTGTGGCTCACCGCGAAGGCTGTGCAGTTTTACTTCCGCAACGAGATTAAGCGTGGGAAGGACCTGATTTTCGTTGTACGCCCGCTCAGTCAGCTTGCTATCAAGCGCGAGAAGCGCCTGGTGATAATCCGGGCGCTTGTCGTACGCGGTTTCCCGCAGGTTTTGCATGTTGAGCGAAACTTCCCGGTACACCGGTTCATCTGTGGGGCTGATGCCATCGTCACCGCCCAAGGGTAGTTCTTTGCTGTTGATGAGCGCCTTAAGACTGTCTTGCGCGTTCCTGATGGCAAGGCGGCTTTTTATCAGAATTTCTTCCTGCGATGCCACTTGGGCCTCCGCCGCCGCCGTTTCTATCGGCGCCAACACGCCTACCTTAACCTTCGTATCTACTTGCTGCTTGAAGTCCTTCGCCCAGGCCAGGGCCTCTTTCTGGACGGCCAGATCGCGTTCTGCCGCAACCACATCCCAATACGTCTGTTCAGTTTTGGTAACTACGTCGATTACCTTGAGGGCAAAATCGGCATCCGACACCCCCTTGGCATTTTTTGCCAAGATGATCTGGTAGGTATTTGAATCCTTCCCGAAGTTCTTCAACAGCGGCTGGGTGACCGCCAGATCAAGGTTGCTGGTGTAATAAGGATTGAGCGTTGACACCAACGAATTGGAATCCGCCTTCGTGCTGTCCAAAGACAGCTTGTAGCTGGTGCCGTATGAAAATTTCTGTTGCACACCCAACGATGCCGTCGTCGTTTTGGTGTCACCCACCGCGGGGATGGCATATGGCGAGGCGCTGGGGCTTTCGGTGCGCCCGTACGAGAGGTTGGCGAACAGGGAAGGATCGAATTGGGCGTCGGCGGCAATATAATCCTGCTCACTGGCAACGGGCTTCGTCTTTTGCACGATGATGTCAAGATTGTTGGCCAACGCCTGCTCGATACTTTGCCGCAATCCCAGCGGTTTTCCCCCCGCCGCATCCGACTCGGCAGCCACCGCGTAGACCGGATGCAGGGCCAACGCGAGGGCGATCAATCCAATACTTGAAGTTCTGAATGGTCTCATGCTTTATTCCTTAATATGTGCGGCTTATTAGACGCGCACAAGAAAAAAAAGGTTCAAACGGTACGTCATCCCGAAACGATAAGAAGGGGATGACCGCGGCGAATATGCTTTCCATGCCGGGCGACAGGTTCATGCCATGCATCCTTATCCGAAAAATATCACGCCGGTTTTTCAGCGCGGGCAAGCCGTTTGTCGGCCTCGTTGACCCGTACCATAAGCGACTTGATGATGGTAAAGGCGATATCCGGATAATTATCGATGGTCTCGCGCAGCTTGTCGCCGGGGAACACTTTCACGATACTCTTTCCCTTGGAACGGACGGTTGCGGTGCGGGGCTGGTTCATCAGAGCGGACATCTCGCCGAAATATTCCCCCGGTTGCGAGATTTCGCCAACCATCTTTCCGGCTTTCGTGATGGCCAGGGATCCCTGCAACAGCTGGTAGAAATTCTTGTCGGTGTTTCCCTCGCGGATAATCAGGTCGCCGTCTTCAAAAACCAGTTCATCCGGGTTCAGCAGGTAGGCGGGAAGCGCCTCTTTGGTCAATACCGTGTTGGCAATCACCTCTTCCAGCGTGGTGACCCCTTCAATGACCTTGTTCAACCCGTCGCGGCGCAGCGTCAACATCCCTTCCTTGATGGCGATCTTGCGGAGCTGGTCTTCGGGAACGCGCGCGGTGATGGCTATCTTCAGCCCCTCGGTGCATTCCATCAGTTCAAAGTTGCCGACGCGCCCCTTATAACCCTTGGTGCAGGCAGGACAGCCGGCGCCGCGGTATATTTTGGCGGTAGACAATTCCTCTTTGGTGAACCCGGCCTCCAGCAGCGTTTGGTGTGGAATATCGGTGACTTCTTCCTTGCACTTGGTGCAAAGGCGGCGGAGCAAACGCTGGGCCAGAATGAGCACCAGCGCGGTGGACACCAGATACGGCTGGATGCCG
>JAKAGL010000102.1 GCA_021815535.1 bacterium | reverse complement strand
GCGAATTCGACATCATCGTTGTCGGTGGTGGGCCGGCGGGGCTAAGCGTGGCATCGGAAATGGCCAAAAAACGGTACCGTGTGCTGGTGCTGGAAAAGGAGACCGCTGGCAAAACCAAACGGAGCTGGTTTGTTCCCCCTTTTGTGCTGGACGACGAGACACGGCAATTCAGCTACGGCGGCGTGACGCGTTTCCTTGCCGCTACCTATTCCGGGGCGAAGACCCAATGGCGCGCAAAACTGTACCCCGCCTATCCCTATATTGACGAAAAAAAGATCCTGCCCTACTGGGTGGAAGTCATAAAACAAAACGGCTCAACCATTTCTGACAACACAACATACCTCCGGCACGATATCAACCATGACCGGGTGCAGGTATCCACCACGAACGGGATCTATACCGCACAGTTGCTGGTGGATGCCTCGGGCTATGACAGCCCGGTGATAAAACAACTGCACCTGGAGGATAGCAGCTACTACTGGTGGTCGGTATACGGAGCCGTTCTCGAAATGCCGCTGAACGGCGGCCTGGAGGTCGGCGATTATATGATGTGGGAGACGTTCCGGGATACCAACCGCAGACCGCAGGCGTCGCTTGCGCACGGCCGCCCAGTGTTTGAATACGAAGTGCTGGGACCCAACAAGGTGTTCGCACTGCTGCTGTTCCTGCGCAAAAGACGCGTGGCGAAAGAAACGATGATACCGCTGTTCGAGCGGATGCTGCGGCGGGAAGATGCCACAGCGCCGTTCCACGGTGCGAAGGTGATCGAGGAAAAATACGGCTGGTATCCCAGCGGCGGAATATCACAGAAAAAAGCCGCCGACCGCGTGGCTTTCATCGGAGACGCCGGCTGCTGGACCACCCCCTGTGGATGGGGAATGACATTCATCCTGCAAAACTTCAAAACCTACGCGGAAAAGCTTGACGAGACCATCAAGGCGGGCAGACTGGATGCGGAGGCGCTGCGTGCGATACCGGCGTTCCGCGTGACCGAAAAATTCCAGGTGGTGTTTGACAAGCTGGTAATGCACTTCCTTTCCAACGCGCCCGCTCCGATGCTGGATAAATTCATCGACTTCTTTAACCAGATCGACCCCATATTGTGCGAACGGATGTTCACCCTTACCCTCACCGAGGAAGACACCAAAAGATCAATCGCCCTTTTTTTGAAAAACTTCACCTTCGGCGAATTGATCCGGGTGCTGCCATTGAAGGACTACCTCCTCGTAATGGAGGTGGCTCAGCTCTCGATTTCGGCTTACCTTGCCGCGCGCTGGTATCAAGTCATCTACTTCTTGACCGGGCGGAAAGAGGCGGCTGTCGACGGTTTCAGCTACGAACCGTAGCGCGCTTTCCCGACCTGTTTCCCACCCAGCGGCCGTTTCATAAATAAACCGGGCTATAATGAAGTTATGGGGAAACGGAAAATATACGTCAACCTCGATCCCGCGTACCGAATGCCAGGCCATAAATCAGCATTCAGCTACCTGGCCCGCCGTTTGGGACGCGGCCTCGCCGAACGGCCGGGGCACGCGGCGCGCAAGACCATCACCGCCGAGATGGAACGCGAAGTGTGGAGCCGCATCGAACCCGCAAAGAACCTTGCCGCATGGGTGGGCCATTCCACCGTTCTTTGCCGTCAGCAGGGGCATTTTTTTATCACCGACCCGATATTTTCCGACCGGGCATCACCCTTCCCCTTTTTCGGCCCCCGGCGCTACACTTCCCCCGCATTCGAGCCGGAGGAAATGCCAAAGATAGATTTTGTTCTTATCAGCCACAGCCACTATGACCATCTCGATCTGCCATCGGTGCTGGCGTTGCAGCGGATGTACCGGCCGATATTTTTCGTTCCTGAGGGACTCAAGCGGTGGTTCCGCCTCCGGGGCATTTCAAATGCCGTGGAAGTGCCATGGTGGGGCGCGGTGAATCACGGAGAACTGACGATTCATGGCGTTCCGGCGCAACACTATTCCTCGCGCACGCCGTGGGATCGCAACCGGAGCCACTGGTGTGGCTGGGTGGTCGAGGGGAAGAGAACCTTCTACTACCCAGGCGACACCGGTTTTGGATCGTTTTTTCCCCAGATCGGCGAAAAGTTCGGACCGATTGACTTGGCGGCAATGCCAATTGGATGCTATAGCCCACGCGAACTGATCAAGGCGCATCACCTCAATCCCGAAGAGGCGCTGGAAGCGTTCGCACAGGTACGGGGGAGAAAGTTTTTGGCGATTCACTGGGGCGCGTTCGACATGACCGATGAGCCGTGTGACGAGCCGCCCGCCCGTCTGATGGCGGATGCAGTCCGGCGCGGACTATCGACCGAAGGACACATCAATGTTATCCGCATCGGCGACACGTTGGATTGGTAAAGACTATTCCCCGGTTTGCCCCAGTTTCAGATTATCCAGCGTACCGGCAATCTTGACCGCCTGTGCATTTGCGTTATCGAACTGCGCATGCGCGTTGCCGATGTGCTTGCCCAGCACATCGAAGGTCTCCTGGAACTTCTCGAACCCCTTCTGCAGGTCGAGAATCGCATGAATGATCTCCTGCGCGCGTTTTTCCACGGCCATCCCCCGGAAACCGACGGCCAGCGCCTGGAAATAGACGAACAGAAAATTCGGCGAGGCCGGGACGACCCGGTTATCCGTGAGCGACTGATGCAATTCGGGATTGCCGACGATTTCAAGAAATACCCCCTCGGCGGGAACGAACATGATGGCAAAATCCAGCGTAACCTCCGGCACGATATACTTCGTGGATATTTCCCGCGCGCGCTTGCGTACGTCGGCATGGAACTGCGCGAGGAATTTTTCCCGCTCCGGCCCCGGCACGGCCCCGTAATGTTTCACCAGGTTCGCCAGCGGAAACTTGCTGTCGATGCAAAGTATGCGGTCCTCCAAAAGGACGGCGGCGTCGACGATACCATCCCCCACTTTGTATTGGAGACGGAGCCGGTCGGCGGGAACGGCCTGCTTGAGCAGAAGTTCCATCTGCCACTCGCCGAAACTGCCACGGCTTTTGGAGCCTTCGAGTATCTGGTTCAGGCTCCGTATATCGCCGCCGATCTCCACCATCCGATTGGAAGCGGACTTGAGATCGGCGGTTTCCTTGATGAGTTTTTCCAGCCGCTCTGAAAGAAGTTTTTGCGTGGCGCCGAGGCTGTCGGCGATCTCCTTTCGGCCGTGCTGCATCGACTCGGCAAGCTTTCCCTGCGTATCGCCAAAACCGGAAGAGATGGCGGCCCGGCTCTCCTCGCGTACGCGGGTGATGGTTTCCAGCAATGTTTTCGTCTGATCAATAAGCTGGGCATTGAGGGTCTGCTGCATCAGCGCGATATCCTGTTTCACGCCGGGATCGGGCGGGGCCGAATTTTTTCCCAGCGCGTACGCGATGATTCCAGCGATACCGGCAACCCCGGCGATCAACAACACTTCCGATAAATCCATACCCGCCATTATCCACGAAAAGCCAAAGGCGCAACAGGGATCGGTGATTTTTTACCCTTGCCGGCGAACAACCGCTCGAAACAGGTTGTGCCTGAAAATGGCATCAGCCGAAGGAATAGAAAAGGAGCTTGGTATCGCCGTACCGCTTTTCCTTGATCGGTTCGAACTCCGGCGGCTGCAGCGCCTTCACCGGCATTTCCAGAACCAATATCCCGTCAGGGAGAAGCGCCTTGGCGTTGAACGCGGCGGCCAACAGCGCGGAGCGGCCATCCCAATCGTAGGGGGGATCGCAATAAATGAAATTGAACCGGTCCGGCCCTTGCCCGCAGCCACGCAGGAATTCCAGTGCATCCCGCTTTACAACGCGCGTCTGGGCGGGCGCGGGAAGCATTTTGCCGACCTTATCGATATTCTGGCGGATGAGCGTGACCGAGTGGAGGTGGTGTTCAACGATAGTGACAGAGGCCGCACCGCGGCTGAGCGCCTCGCAACCGACCGCGCCGGTACCGCCAAAGAGATCACAAAAGGAGTCTCCTTCCACATCAATCATGTTGAAGAGGGCCTGCCGCACTTTATCGGGGGTGGGGCGTATCTTTTTGTTTCCCGGCCCGGTCAGCGTACAACCTCGCGCGGCGCCTCCGATAATTCTCATAGAGTGCAAGGATACCACGCGGAGCGCATAGGACAAATCCGCATTGGATTTCTTGGCGCGGGCGCGCCAACTATGAAAACTTTGAAATGTGTCCGGACCCCCGCTGGAATTTACGCCGTACTTGATACGGGACGGAGATGACAAAAATGGGCTATTTTACGTGAACCGGTTTCACGTTCCATATCTGTTCGGCGTATTCCCTGATGGTGCGGTCGCTGGAGAATTTCCCCATATTGGCGGTATTAAGAATCGACATTTTGTCCCATTGGTCTTTATCGCGGAAAGCGGCCGACACCCTGTCCTGGCATTCGATATACGCGGCGTAATCGGCCAAAACCATAAACTGATCACCTTTATCGAGCAACGATTCCACTATCGGCATGAATAGCTTCAGGTTGAACGGCGAAAAATAGCCGCTGGCGATCATATCGATCGCTTTTTTCAGTTCGGCGTTCGATTCATAATACCCGCGCGGGTTATATCCCTTTGCCCTCATATCGGCCACTTCCTTGGCAGTGAGCCCGAAGATGAAAATGTTATCCTTGCCGACCTCTTCCATAATCTCGATGTTCGCACCGTCCAGCGTACCGATGGTGAGCGCGCCATTGAGGGCAAACTTCATGTTGCCGGTGCCGGAGGCCTCGAGACCGGCGGTGGAAATCTGCTCGGAAAGATCGGCGGCGGGAATAGCCTTTTCCGCCAGCGATACGCGGTAGTTGGAAAGGAATACCACTTTCAGCCGTTCGCCGACCTGCTTGTCGTTGTTGACGATTTTAGCCACGGCATTGATCAGCCTGATGATCAGTTTCGCCATGGCATAGGAAGGCGCCGCCTTGCCGCCGATGATAACAGTGCGAGGCACATGGCCGCTCCCCTGATCGGCCTTGATGCGGTTGTACAGGGTGATGACGTGCAGCACGTTGAGAAGCTGCCGCTTGTACTCGTGTATACGCTTCACCTGTATGTCGAAAAGGGAATCGGGTGAAACGACTATGCCGTTCTCATCCCTGATGTATTTCGCCAGACGCTCTTTGCTCACGCGCTTTGCGGCGCGCCATTCCGCGTGGAACATGCGGTCGGCCGCCAACGGAACCAACCCTTTGAGCTTGTCGAGATCGCTTACCCATCCGTCCCCTATTTTTCCGGAGATCAATTTGGACAGTGCCGGATTGCATTTGCGCAGCCAGCGGCGCGGGGTGATACCGTTGGTTTTGTTGTTGAACTTATGGGGGAAGATCACGTAGAAATCCTTCATCACCCTGCTCTTCATCAGCTCGGTATGCAATGCGGAGACACCGTTGACCGAATGCGAGCCGACAATGGCGAGGTGTGCCATACGGATCATCTTTTCCGGCTCCTCCTCCACGATAGAAACGCGCCGCAGCATATCCGGGTTGCCGGGAAAGGTGTGGGCCACCTCGTCCATAAAACGCTGGTTGATCTCGTAAATGATCTGCAGATGCCGGGGCAGGATGCTGCCCAGCATCGAGACCGGCCATTTCTCAAGCGCCTCGGGCATGAGGGTATGGTTGGTATAACCGAAGGTGTTAACGGTGATGCGCCACGCCGCATCCCATGTATACCCTTCTTTGTCCAGCATGATGCGCATCAATTCAGGAATGGCCAGCACCGGGTGCGTGTCGTTGAGATGGATGGCTATTTTGTCCGGAAAAGTCTCGAAGGTCCTGTTGTGCTTCCTGAATCGCCGGATAATATCCTGCAACGTTGCACTGACAAGCAGGTACTGCTGTTTGAGACGCAACTCCTTTCCTTCCGCGAAGTGATCGCTGGGATAGAGCACCTTCGAAATCGTTTCGGACATCATTTTGCTTTCCAGAGCGCGTATGTAATCGCCCTGGTTGAAAAAGCCGAGATCAAAGTCGCGCGATGAGCGGGCCGCCCAAAGCCGCATGTTGATAACGTGATTGTTGTTGTAGCCGGGGATGGGGGTGTCGTAGGCCATCGCCATAACCTGTTCAGTATCCACCCATTCATTGCGTAGTTTCCCCTGTCCATCGACGAACTGGTCCACCCGGCCGTAAAAATAAACCGAAAAGAGATGCTCCGGCCGCGCAAATTCCCACGGATTTCCGTGACGCAGCCAGTTGTCGGGCACCTCCACCTGTCCTCCGTCGACAATTTTCTGGTAGAAGAGGCCGTATTCGTAATGGATGCCGTATCCATAGGAGGGAATCTCAAGCGTGGCAAGCGAATCGAGGAAACAGGCAGCCAGCCGCCCCAAGCCGCCATTGCCCAGCCCGGCATCCCACTCCATTTCCCGGATTTCCTCAAGGTCAAAACCGATTTCGTGCAACGCTTCGTGGCACGGATCGAGCAACCCCATGTTGACGAGGCTGTTGCCGAGCGTGCGGCCGGTGAGAAATTCAAGCGAAAGGTAATAAAGCCGTTTTGCGTCGGATTCGTAATAGGCGTTTTGGGTTTTTATCCAGCGTTCGATGAGGCGGTCGCGGATAGCATAGGCGGTGGCGTTGTAATAGTCCCACACTTTTGCCCGCTGGGGGTCCTTGGCTAGGGTGGATACGATATGATCCTTGATCAGGCGGACGAGTTTATCGACCTCTGGATTTTTTTCAGCAGATGAGTATTTCTTTGCCGCATCTTTTTCCATAACCGCTCCCTGTATTTTTCCGTAACAGTCGCTGCCGGAAAAACATCAGGCAACATCCTGATATTTCACAGGCAACTCAGTATGGACTCTCTGCAAAGCACATTGTTTCAAATCCTGACGGAGAATGCAAGAAGCGCGCAGGAATTATAAAACCGGAGGGCGTTTACCCCGAATCCGGCGAAGGAGCTTTTCATAAGCCCCTTCGCCACGATCAGCAATGAATAAACTAGTGGACGAGGTCTTCGAACGCGGTAAGCCGCTTGATGTCATTATATCGGTCGACGATGTTGTGCATAGCCAGGCTGGTGAGTTTGTTGAGGCTGAAAGCCTCCACATTGTATGAAGCGAGCGCACTGCCAACAATCATCGCCTGGCGGATAGTCTCTCCGGAGACTTCGCCGCGCCGCGCCAAATAGCCCATCACACCTCCGGCGAAGGTATCGCCCGCGCCGGTGGGATCGTACACATCTTCCAGCGGAAAGGCGGGAGCGGAGAATATCTCCTCGCCGTAGAGGGCGATAGAGCCGTATTCCCCCTGCTTGATGATGACCGTTCTGGGGCCCATCTTTCGGATAGCGTGGCCCGCCTTGATAAGGCTTGAATTGCCGGTTAGCTCGCGCGCCTCCATTTCATTGACCACCACGAGATCGACCATTTCGATGGCCTTCTTCAGGGAATCCTTTTTGGTCTCAATCCAGTAATTCATGCTGTCGAGGGCGATCAACTTCGGTTCCTTAAGCTGTTTGATAACCTTTATCTGGAGATCGGGATCGATGTTCCCCAAAAAGACGAAGGGGGTTTTGCGTTGTTCTTCATCGAGCTGCGGATCGAACTGCATGAGGACGTTCAGCTGCGTATCCAGCGTTTTGGCCACGTTTAGGTCGTACCCATAGGCGCCCCGCCAGCGGAACGTCTGCCCATCTGCCCTAACAAGCCCCTGGGTATTGATGTCATGTTTCTCGAACACCTTCATGTATTCGGCGGGGAAATCCTTGCCAATAACCGCCACCAGTTTGACGCCGGCAAAGTAACTGGCCGACACGGAAAAATAGGTAGCGCTGCCCCCCAGCACCGATTCGGCCTCACCGAACGGCGTTTTGACTGAATCGATGGCGACAGTGCCCACCACCAGCAGGTTTTTTTGATTCCCTTTTTGATATGTCATGCAAAATCCCCTTTACCGTTATTCCCGCGAATCACGGGAAATAGTCCATGCTTGTTTTCTTAAATTCCCGGTTGCTGTAAAGCATCCCGTACTCCTTGATGCCGGTGGCCTCGGATATCCGTTTCGCCACCGCCTCGCAATCCGCTTTGCTTTCGCCTTGGATCATCGTTAAAAGGTTTT